>JALUYN010000352.1 GCA_027012915.1 Cellvibrionaceae bacterium | reverse complement strand
CCAGATGGGCAATTCCGAAGTGGGCCACATGACATTGGGAGCCGGTCGCGTCGTGTATCAAAACTACACCCGCATCAATAAGGCCATCAGCGATGGTGATTTTTTTGACAATGCGGCCTACACCAAGGCCATAGACGCCGCGGTAAGTGCCGATAAAGCGGTACACATTCTCGGTCTTTTGTCGCCGGGCGGCGTTCACAGCCACGATGCCCACATCAATGCCGCCATAGAACTGGCGGCTCAGCGTGGAGCCAAGCAAGTCTACGTACACGCCTTCCTCGATGGTCGCGATATGCCGCCGCGCAGCGCCGAGCCTTCACTGAAACAAACCAGTGAATTGCTGGAAAAGCTGGGCGTGGGCCGCATCGCCAGCATCAGTGGTCGCTTCTTCGGTATGGACCGCGATAATCGCTGGGATCGAGTACAGAAAGCCTACGACCTGATGACTGAAGGCAAGGCCACATACACCGCTGCCGACGCCGTTAGTGGCTTGAGTGAAGCCTATGCCCGCGACGAGAACGACGAATTTGTCGAACCCACTGTAATTGCCGCAGCAGGAGAAAGCGCCGCCACCATCAACGATGGCGACACCATTCTATTTATGAATTTCCGCCCAGATCGCGCACGCCAGATCACCCGCGCCTTCGTCAATGCCGACTTTGACGGATTTGAGCGCGGCAAGACCCCGGCGCTGGCAGACTTTGTTATGACCACCGAATACGCCGCAGATATCAACACCAGCTGCGCCTTCCCTCCGGAAGAACTGCGCAACTCTTTTGGTGACATTATGGCTCAGCAAGGCAAGCAACAACTGCGCATTGCTGAAACCGAAAAGTACGCCCACGTCACCTTTTTCTTCAGCGGCGGCCAGGAAGACACCTATGCCGGCGAAGATCGTATCCTGGTGCCTTCACCAGACGTTGAAACCTACGACCTAAAGCCCGAAATGAGCGCATTTGAAGTCACCGACAAGCTGGTAGAAGCGATCAAATCCGACAAGTACGACGCCATCATCTGTAACTACGCTAACTGCGATCAGGTAGGGCATACCGGCGTTTTCGACGCATCGGTGAAAGCGGTAGAGGTAGTGGATGAGTGTTTGGCGAAAGTCCTGGCCACCCTAGAGCAAGTCGGCGGGGAAGCGTTAATCACTGCCGATCACGGCAATGTCGAGGAGATGTTCGACGAGGTCAATAATCAACTGCACACTCAGCACACCACCCTGCCCGTGCCCTTTGTTTACGCTGGCCCCCGCAACCTGACCTTGCAAGACAACGGCAGCCTCGCTGATGTCGCCCCTACCATGTTGCACCTGATGAACGTGACACAGCCGGAAGACATGACCGGTAACAACCTGGCCCAGATCAACGACTGATACGAGGACACCCCATGCGCAAATTGTTGATTGTCGCTCTTGCTACCCTGTGGTTGCCGATGGCATCCGCCCAGGACAGCGAGGCGGAATACGAAGCCAAACTGCGCGAACTGCAGTCCACTATCGCCGAGCTTAAGAGCGAGCTCGGCAAGGTGAAAAGCTCACGCGACAATCTGCAGAATGATCTGCAGGGTACTGAGGTCAATATCGGCAAACTCCACAAAAAAATTGAGCGGCTCAAGGGGGAGCTTGCCAGCCAAAAAAAGCAATTGACGCAGCTGCAGCGCCAACGCGCTGAGCTGCGCCAGCAACGCCGCGACCAGCAGCAGCACATTGCCGAGCACATCAACTCGGCCTACCGTCTGGGCCAACAGAGTCAATTGAAGCTGCTCCTGAATCAGCAACACCCTGAAACTGTCGCCCGCACGCTGAAGTACTATCAGTACGTTCTCGATGCCCGAAACGAACAGATAGATGCCTATCTCGATGTCATCTCCGAGCTTGACACGCTCGAACCAAAGATTCTTAAAAAGAATCAACAGCTGGAGAGCAACAGGCAAACTCTACAAGCGCAATATCAGCAACTACGCAGCAGACAGAGTGAGCGCCAGCGTACCCTGAAGCAACTGCAACAGAGCATAAGCAGTAAGGATCAGCAACTGAGGCAACTGCACCGCGACAAGCAGCACCTGGAAAAGCTGCTCGAAGAGGTCAGTGCCGCCATAGCCAACCTCAATCTCAATAGCGACGGCGAGCCCTTCGCCAAACGCAAAGGCAAAATGTCTCTGCCAGTTAAAGGTAAAATCGTCAATCGCTTTGGAGGACAGCGCCTGGAAGGCAAGCTGAAATGGGAAGGTTTGCAGATTACGGCCGGTGAGGGCACCAGCGTCAGCGCCATCCACCATGGCCGAGTTGTATTCTCCGATTATCTCAAGAGTCATGGGCTGCTGCTGATCATCGATCACGGAGACGGCTACATGAGCCTCTACGCCAACAACCAAACACTGCTGAAAGAAATCGGGGATTGGGTCAGCAGCGGAGAGGAAATCGCCCGCGTTGGCAACTCGGGCGGCAAAGCCAGCAACGGTCTCTATTTTGAGATCCGTCGCCAAGGCAAGCCCGTTAATCCCAGTAGCTGGTGTCGCGGATAAATTTAGAAGGACAATCGCAAAACTGGCGGTGAGGTATCCCACGACGTACTCTAGAAATGGAATCTACTGAAAGGAATTTGTGATGCACCAACTCAGCCCAACCGACGCCAGCTTTTTTCAGCTGGAAACATCACGACAGCCAATGGTTATTGGCGCCCTATGGATCTGCGATCAGAGTACAGCGCCGAATCAACTGGTGCGGCACAAACAGATTCTTGAATATGTGGAAGACCGCCTCAGTCACACCTCGCTATTTCGCCGCCGTCTGCAGACTGTCCCCATGTCGCTGGATGACCCCTACTGGATCGACGACGCCAATTTCAATCTCGAGTACCACATACGTCATGTAGGCTTGCCGCAGCCGGGTGATCGACGACAACTTCAGATTTTTACCGCGCGTATTATGTCTCGTTCACTGGATATGGAAAGGGCACCGTGGGAGCTCTACATCATTGAGGGATTGAATAACTGCGAAGGCTTTCCCAAAAACAGCTTTGCCGTGTTGCTGCGCATGCACCATGCCTATGTAGACGGCAAATCGGCACTGGAATTAATGTCCGCCATGATGGAGGACACACCCGATCACGCCTATGGCGCTCGCGAGCCCCGGCAGATCGCCGAGCCCACCCTTTCGACCACCGAAGCCTGGGCTCGCACTATCCCAAGGCTCGCCTCCCAGGCCTACCGCAGCACTAGGGCGGGGGTAAAAGTGGCGCGCAAAGGCTATGAGCTCTACCAAAACTTGCAGCAACAGCAGCCGGATCAACAGCGGGCTCCCGACACCATTTTTAATCGGAATATTTCGCCACACAGAGCCTATGGCACTGTCGATTGGGACAGCAATGAGCTAAAAGCCATTCGCTCACTAGTACCCGGGGCCACTGTAAATGACGCCATAATTGCCATAATCGGCGGCGGCCTGCGCCGTTATTTGGCCCAGCGTGGAGAGCTGCCCGATCCGGATTCACTGATTGCACTTTGCCCTGTTTCCATACGCACAGACAGCAAGAAGATGGCTCTGGGCAACATGGTCAGTGGCATGCTGATCAGTATTGGCAGCAATCATGAATCGGCTATTGAGCGATTGCAGCAGATTCAGAAGCGCACCGCTCGAGCGGTGCCTCTGGCGAGAGATATCCTGGGGGATTTGGTGCAGGCCTCTGGAGAGATGGTGCCACCGGCGCTGCGCGCTTTGGCTGGCTGGGCTCAAGGCAAGATGCATCTTGCAAGCCGTTTCCCAATCATCAACACCGTCATTACCAACGTACCCGGCACCACCGATGCAGCCCCGCGCTACTTCGTAGGCGCTCAAGTATTGCGCGTCTACCCTCTCGTACCGATTGGCGACGGCGTATCACTGACTCACGGTATCACCGGCATCGGTACTCGCATTGCATTGGGGGTTACCGCAGATCGAGCCATCCTGCCGGATATGGACCACTATCTGGATTGCCTCGAGCGCTCCACAGAAGAGTACCTGTCATTGACACGCCGGCGGGCATAGCAGTTTAGGGCGATAATTCTAAATAAACGCTATACCATGGCATCAACTCAGCAACTACGCCCGGATAAACGGGCTCTTGAACAGAGGCGAATCATGAGCAAAGAATCCCCCGAAAAGATGGAAAGCCTGGCCAAAAAGATCTGGCTGGCCGGCCTCGGCGCCTATGGTCGCTCTCTGGATGGCGTACAACACAGCTATGACAAGCTCAGCGAGGAAAGCCAGAAACTGTTCGACGAGCTAGTGAGCAAGGGCGAAGCTATCCAGAACGAGGCCTCCGCCAAGGTTAAAGACAAAGTCAAAGAAGGTAACAGCCGACTCGAAGCCCGCGCTGACGAACTCAAGAAGAAGCTCTCGATCACCTCAAACCTGAGCAATCGCCTGGAAGAAATGAGCAAAAAAATCGATAAATTATCGAAGAATCTAACCAACAAAGACGGGCAGGAAAAATAATTTTCGCGCCTTCTTGCTAGTCAAAGGAGTTTTTAGGGGGGCTTTTCTAAAAAAAAGCCCTAGCATGATCCCCCATAACTACTAGCAGTATTGAAACGAGCAGCATTGAAAGAGGCTTTCAAGAGCAACCATGGCGACATCAAAGACCAAGTCCACCGAAATCAAGGAAAGCCTGGCGAAGAAGATCTGGCTGGCCGGCCTTGGCGCCTACGGTCACTCCCTGGACCAAGTTCAGAGTCAGTACGAAAAATTCAACGAAGACAGCCACAAGTTCTTCGACGATCTCGTAGCAAAAGGCGAATCCGTACAAAATGACGCCTCAAGCAAAGTTAAAGGTAAGGTCAAAGAGAGCAACCAAAAACTGGAAGCTCGTATCGAAGAACTGAGAGAACGCCTGTCTCTGACCCACAATCTGGATAAGCGATTGGCGGATGTCAACGCCAAGCTCGACAAGCTGAGCCGTCGACTCTCCCGAAAATCTTAAAGGAATTTAGTTTGTTGTTGTTTTTTCCCGGCTTCGGCCGGGACTTTTTTGCAACAGCACCCACAAGACATCGAACAGGAAGATTCCCATGCCGTCATCAAAAGACGCCAAGCCCATGACCACTCTGGAAAGAATTGAATCCCTGATCAAAAAAATCTGGCTCGCCAATCTCGGTATTTGCAGCCGCTCGCTGGATGAAATTCAAACTCGATACCAGCGTCTCAACAACGAAAGTCAGAAGGCAATTGACGAGCTGATTAACAGAGGCCGCAGCGTAGAGGCAGAAGCCAAGGAAGCTATTGGCAGCAATCGAAAAAACCTCGAGAACCGAATCTCTCAAGTGAAACAGCGATTGACGTTTAAAAGCAAACTCAGCGAACAACTCGATGAAGTCAACGCCAAGTTAGACGAACTGACCCGAGCAGCGTCTAAAGCCTGATTCAGCCGGGCCGGGCTTGCCCCGGCCTTCGTACAATAAGCGTTTCAGCTTTTGGACAAGTGCTTATCGCACTGTCTGTGAATTTCCTCTTCCACCTTGTGAGCCAATGGCCGCATCAAAAACGGAATCGTAACTTCCACCCGCAATTGACTATCGTCATACCCCAAGCGCCCTTTGGCACCGCTCTTGTGGTGATAGTGGGTTTCATTGGGAAGGTGCTGCGACCTGCCGCCAAAGCGCTCCACCAGTTTGTCCGATAGCTCCACCACCAGCTGCTGACACTCCTCCTCCGTGAGTTCGTGATCTCGCTCAATATAGATTTTCTTCATAGGTAAAAATACAACCTGAGGCACAGAGCCTCGCTACACGCCAAATTATTCCGGAAGATAGGGCAACAGCTGAATATACAGGTGCTCGCGCATGTCCGGCCGTTCATCGCCACTGTTCAACAAGCCAACACTGCCCTGCAGATTCAACAGGGTATTGAGTAGATTATTGGCCAAGATAGAGCCCACAGAAGAAGGTTGTTCCGACTCCGGCGTCTCCAGCAGAGCGTCGACAAATACCTGCAATTGATTGTGTAACTTGTTGAGCGCCTTGGCTAAAGGCTTGCGCAGACTGTCGTAGCGCGTGCACAAGGCGGCGGTATTCTGACTGATAAATTTGTATTGCACAAAGAAATCTGCGACCAACCCCAGATACATGAGCATGCCGTCTGCGTCGAGGTCGCCCACCTCCTGAATGTCGTCCATCAACAGCGACAGGCCGGCATGAAAGCGGGCGTACAACTCCTCTATGACTTCTTCTTTGCCTTTGAAATGATAGTAGAGATTGCCCGGGCTGATATTCATCTCGTTGGCGAGATCCACCGACGTCACCAGCGGTTCTCCCCGATCATTGAACAAAATCAGAGCCACATCGAGAATCAGGTCCCTGGTTTTAATCTTTGCCATGCTTCACTGCCTAGATCCAAATATCTGTTCCATCCCCACCGAACGTCCGGCTATTGTTGCTAACCATCGCTTGGAGCATCATTTGACGACCAATACAATTGCGCCGAGGCACATTATAATGAACACTCAACCCTTTATTGAGTCAATGGATTATAGCCTGAGCGATTTCCAAAAGTTGATGCTTACGGCCGATTAATTCGATTTTGATTTCTTTGCAGGAGCCCTCTATGGCGCGTAGCCCGAAAATTCCACTGAGTCGCAGTCTGATTACAGGCGCACTCGCATGCCTTCCACTAATGAGTGCAGCGGAAACAGGCGAAGCGCAGCGACAGGCTCCTCTGCCACTGGAGGACCTGCGCACCTTCACCAAAGTCTATGAACATATTCGCAAGGGTTATGTCGAGGAAATTAGCGACAAGACCCTGCTGGAGTATGCCATTAAAGGCATGCTTTCCGAGCTTGACCCCCACTCAGCGTATCTCAACGAAAACTCAT
Organism: Cellvibrionaceae bacterium; assembly: GCA_027012915.1. Next base: position 5,465 of record JALUYN010000352.1, on the reverse strand, counting down.
TCGACGACCTTCAAGTCAATACAACCGGCGAGTTCGGCGGTCTGGGTATTGAAGTGGGCATGGAAAACGGCTTTGTCAAAGTCATTTCCCCCATAGACGAAACTCCGGCGGCCAGAGCTGGCGTCGAAGCGGGCGACCTGATCATTAAGCTCGATGAAAAATCCGTAAAGGGCATGTCGCTGCAACAGGCCGTAGAACATATGCGCGGCGCCAAAGGCAGTGAGATAACCCTGACTATTGTGCGCGACGGCAAAGATCAGCCATTTGAACTGGTATTGGTGCGTGACACCATCAAAGTGCAGAGCGTTCGCACCCGCGTTCTGGAAGACGGTTACGGCTACCTGCGCATTGCCCAATTCCAGGTCAATACCGGAAAAGACACGGCTGAAGCCATCGAAAAACTGCAGAAAGATACGGAACTCAAAGGCCTGATTCTCGATTTGCGCAATAATCCAGGCGGCGTACTGCAAGCGTCTGTGGAAGTCGCGGACGCCTTCCTTAATGACGGCCTGATCGTCTACACCGATGGCCGCATTGAGAATACCGATGTTCGATACAAAGCAGAGGACGGCGACATTACCGGCGGCCTGCCCATTGTCGTACTGATCAACGACGGTTCGGCATCTGCTTCCGAGATTGTGGCCGGCGCGCTACAGGATCATCGTCGTGCGGTGATCATGGGAACCCAGAGCTTTGGTAAAGGCTCCGTACAGACCGTAATTCCGCTCAGCGATGCCCGCGCAATCAAACTCACCACAGCGCTCTACTACACCCCCAATGGCCGCTCGATTCAGGCACAGGGCATTGTGCCTGACATCGAAGTTGGCCGAGCCACAGTGACCTCCGTGCAGAGTAATTGGCGGGTCAGTGAAGCAGACCTCGACGGCCACCTTAACAACGGCAATGGTGGCAAAGAGAGCAACAGTGAAGATCGACAAAAAGCCCAGGAAAATCGCTCGGATCTGTTCACCCGGGACAATCAGCTTTTTGAAGCGCTTAATCTATTGAAGGGCTTGAACCTGTTTGGTCACCAGTCACTGACTCCTCGGAACAACGACGAGCCCCCGCAAACCTGATATGACACCCCAATATTGCCTGAAGCTCATCGCGGCCATTATCCTGTACGTGACCGCCGCTCAGCCACACGCCGACGAGCTAAGCGCACAGGCTCCCAAAATTGCCATTATCATCGACGATATAGGCTATAACCTGCCCCAGGGCCGAACCGCCGCCCGTTTCCCTGCACCGCTTACCCTGGCTGTGTTGCCCCACGCCCCCAACAGTCACTCTTTGGCGAAACTGGGGCATCAACACGGCAAGGAAATCATGCTTCACGCCCCCATGAGCACGATCAATCCTCACCCCCTGGACCAGGGCGGGCTGCGCGAATCCATGGATCACGGCACCTTTATCGCCACCTTGCGGGACAATATCGCCGCGATCCCCTACATCACCGGGCTAAACAATCATATGGGCAGCGCCCTGACCCAACATCAGCAATCCATGAACTGGCTAATGCAGGAGCTTCAGTATCAGGGCTTGTTCTTTGTCGACAGCCGCACCACTGCCAGCAGTGTGGCGCTGCATACAGCGCAGCACTATGACATCCCAAGTCGCTCCCGTGATGTTTTCCTCGACCATGAGCGCACCACCGAAGCGGTGGACCGGCAGTTTCAAAAATTGCTACAGGTCGCCAGAAAGAAAGGATCGGCGATTGCCATCGGGCACCCGACACCGGTCACCATGGACTATCTGTCCAGCCAACTGGCGCAACTGGATTCACTTGGCGTGCAATTGGTTAATATTTCGGAACTGATTCCACAGGCGCTCTCCAAACCAAGCACCATCCCAGATCTCATACCAACGACGGACACCACTGAAACTGTGGAAGCGATCAAAGAACAAGCGCTACCAAAAGGCTACTTTCCTGAAGACAGAGTGACTATTTACTGAACACAACTCGCTGAATGTGATCGGTAATTGTTCACAAAATGATGAAAAACACGCTAAAATATGTGACACAGTTCAAGCTTTAGAAACTGCTGCCGAACTCTTTATGGACAAGTCGCAAAATTCCACAGGCGAATAAGGAAATATTCATGCAACAACGCGTGCGAACTGGCGAAGCCGGCGCTCCCCCCGAGCGTAAGGACCGCTTTTTCCAAAAAGGCGGTTACTGGTACTACCACACTCGCGAAGGCGTCGATATCGGCCCGTTTGATTGCCGCGATGACGCGGAAGACGGCTGCATGGAATTCAAGGAATTTGTTTGCGGCGAAGCCCCGGAATTCTCCGAGACCCTGGTACAGTACCGAATTATCCAAGGCCTCTAGCAGGCTGTTAATTTTCTATCTGCGTTGCCTTTGCGGCGTTAAAGGCGCACCTCGACACCCTGATCCTGCATAAATTTTTTCGCCTCTGGTACCGAGTGTTCTCCAAAGTGAAAAATGCTGGCCGCCAGCACGGCATCGGCGCGGCCTTGCACCACCCCATCCACCAAGTGCTGTAGCTCACCCACGCCGCCGGACGCAATGACAGGTATTGAAACTGCGTCACTAATGGCCCGAGTAACGCCCAAATCAAACCCGTTTTTGGTGCCGTCGCGATCCATACTGGTCAACAAAATCTCTCCCGCGCCATAGTCCGCCATCTTCACAGCCCACTGCACGGCATCAATACCAGTCGGCTTGCGCCCACCGTGAGTGAATATCTCCCAGCGTGATTCCTCGCCTTCTTCGGTAACTCGTTTGGCGTCAATAGCCACCACAATGCACTGAGCGCCAAAGCGCTCTGAAGCCTCTCGCACAAACTCCGGATTGTGCACCGCAGCGGAGTTAATACTCACCTTATCCGCGCCGGCATTGAGCATGGTGCGAATATCCTCCACCGTGCGAATACCGCCACCGACTGTCAACGGAATAAATACCTCCGAAGCAATCTGCTCAACGGTATGCACCGTGGTGTCCCGGCCTTCGTGAGTCGCGGTAATATCCAGAAAGGTAATTTCATCGGCGCCCTGCTCGTTATAGCGCTTGGCGACCTCCACCGGATCACCGGCGTCGCGAATGCCAACAAAGTTAACACCTTTGACGACGCGACCGTTATCCACATCCAGGCAGGGAATAATTCTCTTAGCTAACGACATAGCAATACAAACTCTTGTTCAGGAGAGACAGGCACGAAACGCCGGTCTCAAATCTTACCGTCCCAATTGACAAAGTTTTTGAGCAACTGGAGTCCTGCAGTGTGGCTTTTTTCAGGATGGAACTGCACCGCAAACAGATTGTTGTGGGTCACTGCCACATCAAAATCAACACCATACTGACAGCGCCCCACCACTTCACCGCTGAGAGCGGAGACATAGTAGCTGTGAACAAAATAAAAGCGCTCTCCATCATCGATTCCCTGCCACAGAGGATGCTGCTGCGACTGGAATACTTTATTCCACCCCATGTGCGGCACTTTCAAATGCTGTCCATCGGCATCACGCAAGTCCTTACCGAAGAATTTCACCTCGCCATCAAGTTGCGCAAGACATTCAACGCCACCGTTTTCTGCGCTGCGCTCCATGAGCGCCTGCATGCCAACGCAAATTCCCAGTACAGGGCGGCCACTGGCGACCAGCTCGGGCACCAACACGTCAAACCCGAGGCGACGAATCTCTGCCATACAATCGCGAATGGCACCGACACCCGGAAAAACGATGCGATCGGCACTCTCGATAATATCGCGCTCAGCGCTGACCAGCACTTCGGCCTCAGAGGCTACATGCTCCAGTGCACTGGCAACGGAATGCAGATTGCCCATGCCATAATCGATCACGGCAATGCGATTTGCACCCATAGTCAATCTCTCTAATTTAAAACCGTTTGAACTGAACCCGTTACAAGGTTCCCTTGGTGGACGGCATCATACCGACCATGCGCGGATCTTCCTCCAGCGCCATACGCAGTGCACGACCAAAAGCCTTGAACACTGTTTCAATCTGATGATGAGCGTTGAAGCCCCGCAGACAATCCACGTGCAGAGTTACCTGAGCATGATTAACGAATCCCTGGAAAAACTCCCAGAACAGCTCGGTATCAAAGTCACCAACGCGCTTTTGAGTAAATGGCACTTCCATCACCAGCCCGGGACGGCCGGAGAAGTCGATAACCACTCGCGACAGAGCTTCATCGAGAGGCACATAGGCATGCCCATAGCGGCGGATACCCTTTTTATCGCCCACAGCCTGGGCTATCGCCTGACCAATCGTAATACCGATATCTTCCACGGTATGGTGATCGTCAATGTGGGTATCACCCTTACAGGTAACATCCAGGTCAATCAGCCCATGACGAGCAATTTGATCCATCATATGCTCGAGGAACGGCACGCCCGTATCAAATTTGCCGCATCCGGTACCGTCCAGATTCAAGGACACGGAAATCTGGGTTTCCAACGTATCCCGACTGACTGTTGCGGTTCTCTCCGCCATATTGATCTCCAAACTGAATAAACCCGTGCCAGACGGCACCAAAGAAGCGGGATTATACCCTGCGGCCCCTGCGACCGCTAACTTCATCTCACTTTTGGATATTGGCCATCAGGCTACTCGCAGTTCCTACACCTGCTACTGATTTCCACAGCCGCACGCTATAGCGCTCCCAAAGACTGATCCAGATCAAAAAACGAGCCGCACAAACTTCGGCGTGTTTTGAAGTTTGACGCACATCAAAACAGGGCTACAGCTCAGGCGTATTCTTTGACCATCCAACGAATTTTGACAAGGGGATTAAGTCATGGGCGGAGAAGCAGTTTTTGTAGCAAGTCTGGGTCTGGTAGGCAGCATGGGCTTTATTGTTGTTGGTGCCACCGTGGCAGGTCTGTTGTGCTATGTGATCGAGAAGAAAATCGATCGCGCTGAGCATCACTGATCTCCGCCAAAGACCTCAAAACGATCGTAGAAACGGGCCTCGGCCCGTTTTTTGTCGTCACTCGCGGAAAGCGACTACCAAACAGTAGCGCAATACCTGCTTGCGGTAGGCCCAACCGAGAAAGCGTCCGGTAACTTCATACTTCAGCCAGCGGTGCCAAGGGATATCCCGGCGCACGCGACTCCACTGCCAAAAGCCCTGCATCACCTTCTCACTGATATCGACGATTTCGAATCTTTCGAAGCCGGCCTCGTGCAGCTGCCCTGCGTAGTCGTCCCTATAGACCAGATTGTGCTCGGGAATCCGCGACTGCTTCAACATCCAGCGCAAGGCTCGATGGGCCAGTGAACGCTGACTGAGGCCATCGGCCAACACAAAATCGGTCACACCAAGGCAGCCGCCTTGATTCAGCAGGCGTGCCGAACGCCTCAAGAAGCGCTGCCGACAGGGAAAGTGGTACAGGCAATCCAGCGCCAGTACTCGGTTTATACGAGTCTCGCGCTCCTGCCACTGGCGCCAAAGCTCTTCATTGTCCACATCACCCTGGAG
>JALUYN010000351.1 GCA_027012915.1 Cellvibrionaceae bacterium | reverse complement strand
CGCCAAAGGATAGATGCGGTGCCACATCGATGCCTGCAGAGCGCAGCTCAGTGACAATACCTTTGGTGTTATCGCGGGTAGAACCGCCGGCACCATAGGTCACTGAAAAAAACTCAGGATTCAGCTCGCTCAGTTCTTTGCGCACGGTGAGTAATTTTTCCTTGCCCGCTTCGGTTTTTGGAGGAAAAAACTCAAAGCTGAGGCGTGGAGCAAATTGTTCGTCGCTCATAGTTGTATCTCAAATTCGTACATTATCTAAAATCGCCATTCCGCAAACCTTGGTCGTCCCGCGTGCTTTTTACTGTTTCGCCAATCGCGGGAACAACGTCAAACGTTTGCGGCTGGTTTCAATCAGTACTTGTAGCTTTCAGGCTTAAATGGGCCATCAACACGAACGTTAATGTAGTCGGCCTGGGCCTGAGTCATCTGAGTGATAACACCATTAAAGCCTTCTACCATGCACTGAGCAACTTCTTCATCCAGTTTCTTCGGCAGCACTTTTACATACAGGCTTTCCAGCTTCTCTTCTTCCATCAGGTCGGCAAATTTACGCTCGTAGAGGTAGATCTGGGCCAATACCTGGTTGGCGAAGGAGCCGTCCATAATGCGCGATGGATGACCTGTGGCGTTACCCAGGTTAACCAGACGACCTTCAGACAACAGGATCAGGTGATCATTGCTGGCCTTTTCGCGGTAGATCTTGTGTACCTGAGGTTTCACTTCGTCCCACTCGTAGTTGTCGCGCATGAACTGAGTGTCAATTTCGTTATCGAAGTGACCGATGTTACAGACCACGGCACCGCTTTTCAGGGATTGCAGCATAGGTGCATCACAGACATTGATGTTACCGGTAGTGGTTACAACCAAGTCGGTGGTTTGCATCAGGGTTTGGTTGATGCCGGAAATGTCGCCGGTGTTAATGCCGTCGTTGTAAGGAGAAACAACTTCAAAGCCGTCCATGCAAGCCTGCATGGCACAGATAGGATCGATTTCGGTGACCTTAACGATCATGCCTTCCTGACGCAGAGACGCGGCAGAACCTTTGCCCACATCACCGTAGCCGATAACCAGAGCTTTCTTACCGGCCAGCAAGTGATCGGTACCACGCTTGATGGCATCGTTCAGGGAGTGGCGGCAGCCGTACTTGTTGTCATTCTTTGACTTGGTTACAGCATCGTTCACATTGATGGCTGGTACCTTCAGTGTGCCTTTTTCCAGCATTTCCAACAGACGGTGAACGCCCGTGGTTGTTTCTTCGGAAATGCCGTGAATGTCTTTCAGCAAATCCGGGTACTTGCTGTGTACCATCTCGGTAAGGTCGCCACCATCGTCGAGAATCATATTGGCGTCCCATACTTCGGAACCGTCTTTCTCAGACAGAATGGTTTGCTCGATACACCACAGAAACTCTTCCTCAGTTTCGCCTTTCCAGGCGAACACGGGAATACCTGCAGCAGCTATAGCGGCAGCGGCGTGATCCTGAGTGGAGAAAATATTACAGGAAGACCAACGTACTTCGGCGCCCAGATCAACCAGGGTCTCGATCAGAACAGCGGTCTGAATGGTCATGTGGATACAACCCATGATCTTGGCGCCGGCCAGTGGTTGCTCCGCCTTGTACTTCTTGCGAAGGGTCATCAGGGCAGGCATTTCACCTTCGGCGATGTCGATTTCCTTGCGACCCCAAACGGCCAGTTCGTTAAATTCTTCTTGGGAGTAGTTGGCAATTTTGTAATCGGTAAAACTCATGATGAGACTCCGTTTTTATTCCGTGAATCCGTCATTGCGAGCGTAGCGAAGCAATCTCTGCGAGCCTGCTAAGAGGTTGCGCGTCGCTTCGCTCCTCGCAATGACGTCAGTAGTAGTTAAGTTATCAGGCCAGGGCCGCTTTCAGATCGTCGACCTTGTCGGTTTTTTCCCAAGTGAATGCGGTGAAGGTTTCGGATTTTTCTTCGCCGTTTTCAGTCCAGGTATAAGTGTGTTCAAAGGGCTCGCGACCGAAATGTCCGTATGCAGCGGTCAACTGGTACATGGGGTGCAGCAGATCCAGCACCTTGGTAATGGCGTACGGGCGCAGATCGAAGGTCTTGCGAATTGCTCCGATCAGCTGCTCGTCGCTGACTGAGCCGGTGCCAAAGGTATTCACGGAAATAGAAGTTGGCTCGGCCACACCAATGGCGTAAGAAACCTGAACTTCGCAGCGATCGGCGAGGCCGGCGGCGACAACGTTCTTGGCTACATAGCGACCGGCATAAGCGGCGGAGCGGTCTACCTTGGAAGGGTCCTTACCAGAGAAGGCGCCACCACCGTGACGAGCCATGCCACCGTAGGTGTCGACGATGATCTTACGACCGGTAACACCCGCGTCACCCACCGGTCCACCAATCACAAAGTTACCGGTGGGGTTGATGTGGTACTGGGTGCCTTCGTGCAGCAGCTCGGCCGGCAGTACGTGCTTGATGACGTTTTCCAGAATGGCGGTTTTCAGATCATCCTGGGAGATTTCCGGATCGTGTTGAGTGGACAGTACCACCGCGTCGATAGCAGCAGGCTTACCGTCTTCGCCGTAGCGAATAGTAACCTGGCTCTTGGCGTCCGGGCGTAACCAGGGCAGGACATTGTCTTTGCGCAGTTGAGCCTGACGTTCCACCAAACGGTGAGAGTAGTACACCGGTGCAGGCATCAGAGAAGGCGTTTCGTTGGTGGCGTAGCCGAACATCAGTCCCTGGTCTCCGGCGCCCTGATCTTCGGGTTTGGCACGGTCAACACCCTGATTGATGTCAACGGATTGTTTACCGATGGCATTCAATACAGCACAGGTGGCGCCGTCGTAGCCAACGTCACTGCTGTCGTATCCAATGTCGGTAATTACGTCGCGAATAATATCCTCCAAATCCACGTAGCAGGATGTGGTCAGTTCGCCGGCAACGATAGCCATACCGGTTTTCACCAGGGTTTCTACCGCGACGCGGGCATGCTTGTCGCGGGCGATGATGGCATCGAGTACCGCGTCAGAAATCTGATCGGCCATTTTATCCGGGTGGCCTTCTGAAACGGACTCAGAAGTAAAAACAGAATATTCAGACATGAACATTTCTCCTGTTAAATGAGGTCACCCGCTAAGGTGTTCCTTCACGGGTTTAAAAAATTGTCGTACTTGAATTTGAAAGCCGTTGCGCAGAGCAATGAACTGGCTCTGTCCGGCGCTTAGGCCGGCTTGTAGTGCCCAATTGGCGAGATCTTCGGGGTCAAAACCCAGCCACAGATCACCGCAGGCTTCCATCGCCCACTGTTGATCATGGTGGCAGAGATCAGTGAGCAACAGTGCGCCACCGGGCTTGAGCATGGCGGCACTGTCCTGAATTACAGACGACGGTGATGGCGTATGGTGTAACACCATATTCAGAACAACGCAGTCGGCGCTAATAGATTGCTCACGGGCGATCTGCGTGTCGCCGTGAATATAGTCGACATTATGCAGGCCCTGAGTTATGCCATAGCTCTGAGCTTTAAGCAGCATCGATGCGGAAGTGTCGAGCGCTACGACGCGATCAAATCTCTTACTCAATGGCAACAGGAACTCACCTTCACCGGGGCCAATTTCCAGAGCGGTCTGTTGCTGCGACAGCTCGGTGTTGTCGAGCATCTCCTCAATGGTGTCTGCATACACCGGGTAGCTGGCGATAAGGTCCTGTTGTTCGCGGAACTTACTGGCATTGCTACTAAAGAACTCTTCGGAGGCCTTGGCGCGCTCTCGTTGAACGTCAATCAGGCCCTGGCGAGTCTGAGGACTCAATTCTATGGCGTCCAGTTGCCCAAATAGAGCCTGTACCAGCTGTTGGCTTGGCTCTTGGGGCAGTGCGCGTCGATAGAAGATGGAATTGCCTTCGCGACGGCTCACCACCAGATTGGCGCTGGCCAGAACCTTCAAGTGATGGCTCATACCGGACTGCTTGACGTTGAAAATGCGGCTCAACTCCATCACACCGAGCGAGTCTTGCCCCAGCAAACGCATAATCTCCAGGCGCAAGGGGTCACCGGCGGCCTTGAGCAGGCTGGCCAGTTCGCCATTGCCGTCGTTGACGGCTTCTATGTCGGGAGTGCGCAATGTGGACATGCGCAGCAGTCTAGCAGTAGAAATTATCTATATCAAAATTTTTTGATATAGATTGTTGAGGTGCGTGTCAGGAATAGTGTTAACAGGCCTTAGCGAAAACTGCGGATATTGTGGGTTACTACTCCAATGATCAGCAGTTCTTCCTGCTCCTCAAGGGGCAGTGGAGGGCTATCGAGTTCGGTGCTGCTAAGCAGGCCGTTATCAAGATCCAGCACCCGACAGATCAATTCGCCTCCGACGCAGGCTAATACCACGTCGTTGTTCTGTGGCCTCAATTTGCGGTCGATCAACAGTTGATCACCTCGAAAGATACCCAGCTGGCTTAACAGGTCGTCTCTGGCGTAACTGATAAAGGTAGCATCTGGATGGCCGCCCAAGGTTTCTGCGAGATCTACCGAAGGCGCTTCTTCGTTGTCGGCCAAATCCATGCCGTGAACGATCATGGGGAAGGCCAGTTGCTCGGTGGGGGATACCGCTAACAGTTCTCGGGTGGTAGTGTGCAGCAGCTGTTGGTGTTGAGCGGGAGAGGGGCAGGGCTGTCCCATGGCGTAAACTCCGATACTGTATTTCTGTACAGTATATTTGCTTCGAGAGTGGTTGCCAAGTACAAACGGGACAAGCCTAATAACGCCTTGCCAAGGGTATTTCAGGCGCAATAGATAACAATAAATATGAGAGAGCTATGTTGAAATTTCTTTTGAAGTTGAGTTTGGTTGTGGTGCTGATAGCCACAGGTTTTCTGGGCTGGGCCTGGCAAGGGGTGCCCCAGTATCCGGATCATCAAAGTGCTGAATACTCCTGCAATAACGAGGCACCGGCTGATGAAGATAGCCTTACAGACTTCAAGGTACTGAGCTTCAATGTGCAGTATATGGCCAGCAAAAATTACGTGTTTTTCTATGACATGGACGGTGCTACAGACAGTCAGCCTTCAATGGAGCATGTGCAGCTGACGCTGGACCGGGTGGCTGACATCATCCGCGACGAAGATCCGGATGTTGTGCTGATTCAGGAAATCAACGACGCTACGGATTCCCGCACCCACAATTACGATCAGATTACGGCCCTGCAACAGCGCCTCGAAAAAGAAGCATTTCCCTGCGAGTCATCCGCCTATTACTGGAAGGCAGATTATGTGCCGCATCCCAAGATAGCTGGATCGGTGGGTATGAAATTGTTGACCTTGTCGCGTCATCCTATTGTGCAGTCTGATCGCTATCAGTTGCCGCTGATGCCCATGGATCCGGTGTCTCAGCGCTTTTATTTTCAGCGCGCACTGCTGGAGACTCATTTGCAGGTGGGGGAACAGGTTGTCGCTGTGCTCAATACTCACTATGACGCCTGGGGTGAGGGCACCGATGTTATGCGCGGTCAGGTGGCAGCAACACAGAAACGCCTAGAGGCATTGGATGCCGCTGGCATACCTTGGGTGCTGGGTGGCGACTTTAACCTGTTGCCGCCCGATGGTGACCGTCAGAGGCCGCGCATCGAGCAGGCGGGGACCGGTATTTACGACAAAGACACAGCTATTGCACCCTTGTATCAGAACTATGGAGCAATTCCGTCCCTTGAGAACCTGAATTCTGCCGAGGAAGCCCGTTGGTATACCCACCTGTCCAACGATCCGCGGGTAACCGCACCGGATAGAACCATCGATTACCTGTTCTACAGTAATCAGTGGCAATTGCAGAACAGCTACATTCGCCAGCGCGATACCCTGGATATTTCCGATCACCTGCCGGTAGTAGGGGTATTTGCGCTATCGCTGCCATAGAGCGCTTCGCGGCCGTATGCCAGCTCCAGTGACTGGCGTTCGGCTTTTTTGAGCTTTTTAATAACCAGCCCATAGGAATGATCAATCATTTGTTGCAGATCATAGTACGGTACTGATTGATCGAGCATCACCGTGTTCCAGTGTTTCTTGTTCATGTGGTAGCCGGGCTGTACTCCTTCAAAGAAAAAACGCAGGGTCAGAGCGTGTTCGGGATCGCATTTTAAATTCATGCGAGCGGTATCTGCCTGTGGCGCCCCCTCTTTGCCATAGCTCAGCAAACCGAACATTTTCCCTTTCACTTTGAATACGGGTACATCCGGATAGAACGGGAAGTCTTCCTCGGCTTCGGGTTTGCTAAGAAAGTAGTCTCTGGCTTGCTGATAATCCATGATGGGCCTGCCTCAGGATTTAGGGGTTATCAGTTGTTGGTCTGTGACTATAGCATCCAGGGGAATATCCCAGCTGGCTAACTCCAGTTGTGCTACCTGTTGGCACTGGTGGGCCAGCCCTACTAATCGCGGTTTGGAGTTGGTTTGTTGCTGTCGGAAGGCAAAGGTGCGGTCGTAGAAGCCTCCACCCATGCCCATGCGACCTCCTTCTGCATCAAATCCCACCAGCGGCATTAGTACCAGGTCCAGGCGCCTGGCTTTGCGTTGGCGGTGGTGACGTACCTGAGGTTCGGGAATGCCAAATCGATTTTTCGTCAGGACTGTCTTGTTATCGAAGGGCAGAAATCGCAGAGTGTTATTGCGATCTGGGGATAGCACCGGCAGATAGCAGTGTTTGCCCATCATCAGTGCCAGTTTTAACAGCGGTTGCGGATCTATCTCACCGTCATTGGGCAAATACAGGGCAATGTGTTTGGCTCGCAGAAAAAACAGTTGATGACGCAATCGTCGGCAGAGGTTGAAGGCTGCATCGCTTTGTTGCTTTGGGGACAGGCTTCTGCGTCGTTGACGCAATTTTTGTCTGAGTTCTCGGCGGTCATCCATGATGAATAGGATATAAGGTGATGCGGTCTGGCCACAAGTGCCATCAGAAGGGTGGCTACGCCTGAAATATGAAATAGTGGCCCCGAAGGTGCCGCTGTCAACTTGGCCTTGAACCGTAGGGTTCAAGGTGGGAGCTTCTGCAATACCGAAGGCTTTCCGTCGTGCGGACATGCACACTGGCACTGGCGAGAAACACCCGGGATAAAAATTATCGGCTCGAGGACTTGCTGACTGGCCTGCACTCCAGGGTTGCTTCTATTATAACTCGCCCAGATTGCATGAGTAGTCTTGTATTGCAGCTGGAAAGATGCTCTGAGATGGAATCAGAATGCGCAGGCGTTACAAGTCGCTCAGCTTTTGGGTAAATGGCTTAGGACAGCTGGTCCAGGGCTTGACTCAGTCGCTCATTGAGCGCTTCGAGGCGTTCTTCGCTGAGATTACTTTGTTGAGTTTGAGACTGTGATTGTTGCAGCTCATAGCTGAGATTCAAGGCTGCCATCACTGCGATTCGTTCCAGTCCTATAACGCTTCCGGAGCCTTTGATTACCCGCATGCGGTTATCCAACTCTTGGGCCGCTTGGGTCAGCGCCATGCGCTCATCTGGAGGGCAGGCCACCTGATATTCCTTATCCAGGATCTTTACAAAAACGGTATCGTTGCTCATGCGTCAGATTCCAGAGCCTTGAGGCGCGTGATCATGGCTTCCACTCGATTGCGGGCCAGTTCGTTTTTCTCAATCAGGCGAGCCCGTTCCTGATGCCACTCGGTTTCCTGTTGTTTGTAGGACCGGTTTTCTTCCTGCAGACGATCGCACAGGGTCAACAGCTGCTCTAGCTTGCCTTCCAGTGTTTCTAGCAATTGATCTGTCATGGATGTGAACCGGTTCGGTGGTTAGATTGGGTGTCGCGATTGTCGTAACAGTCCGGTCACGACTTCTGTAACTATATGGTGCCCTTCGTAAGGGGTCAATAAATCTTGAAGTAGATTCTAGCTTTTGTGATCTAATTGTCAGTAATTAAAGCCAATATTCTAATTTCTGCAACTGATGGCTCGGAGCCGGTTGCGGGTTGTTGGTGTCGCTCGAAGGGGTTGTCGGGCGTTTGCTGCACTGATTCGTGCTAATATGAAGGCCTTTTTGCCTCCTATCGACCAAGGTTGTATGTCTCCATGAGTAGTGTTGAATCCCTGATCAGTTTTGAATTGTTAAACCATCTGCTGGTGCCTGTGGGTGCCCTCAATAGCCCGGCAGAACTGCACGGTATGTTGACTGGCAAGTTGGCTGGTGGTCAGCGCCTGGAAGGCGAGGAGTGGCTGACTCAGTCGTTGGAGTTCCTGGATGTTATTACCAACGAAGAGCATGGTGTGGAGAGTGATCCGGAAGGTAAAGTGCAGGCGGAACTGGCGCGCTTGTATCACGTAACCCTGGCGCAACTGCAGGATCAAGGCTACAGCTTTCAAATGTTGTTGCCGGATGACGAGGCTGATATGGAAGACCGCACTCGCGCCGTGGGCGAATGGTGTCACGGTTTCCTTACCGGATTTGGCAGTGCAGGTATTGATCCCAACGCCAAATTTTCAGAAGACGCTGCCGACGCCTTGCGGGATATGGCCGCAATTGTCAGTATTGGTGACGGGGGCGATGAGGAAGAAGAGGAAGCCGAGGCTAGCCTTTTTGAAATCGTCGAATACGTGCGCATGGCAGTGCTGACGTTGTTTGCTGATTTTGGCGGTGAGAACTCCGCTGAGAAACCGGCAACGCTTCACTAGCTTCATAACTCAGTATGGTTCGGTCAGGTAGAAAACCGCAGTTGTCATTCCCGCGAAAGCGGCGATCTCTGTGGTGAGGTATCTGGATTCAACAAGGGCCCGCTCTCGTGGAGACGATCGGACAGCTGAAGTGAACAGGATTGCGCCAGATAACCGAAAACCAAATAATAATTTCCTATGAGTATCACCAAAAAAGAATTCCAACGCCGCCGCAAGGCGCTAATGGAGCAGATGGAACCCAACAGTATTGCCATTCTGCCCTCTGCTCATGAAAAGATCCGTAGTCGGGATACCGAGTATCTGTTCCGTCAGGACAGCGACTTCTTTTACCTGACGGGCTTTACTGAACCTGAGGCCGTGGCGGTGCTGATGCCCGGTCGTGAGCACGGTGAGTTCATACTCTTCTGCCGCGAGAAAGATCGCGAGCGTGAGATCTGGGATGGTTTTCGGGCCGGTCCTGATGGTGCTATCGAAGAGTACAAGGCCGACGATGCCTTTCCAATCGACGATATCGACGACATTTTGCCGGGATTGATCGAGGGGCGTGAGCGTGTTTACTACGCTCTGGGAAAAGACGCCGATTTTGATCATCAGGTTATGAATTGGGTCAACACCATTCGCGCGCAGGTGCGTAGCGGAGCTACGCCGCCTGGGGAATTTCTGGATCTCGATCACTTTCTGCACGATATGCGCCTTTATAAAAGTGCGGCCGAGATACGCATTATGCGCGAGGCCGGTGAAATATCCGCGCGAGCTCATGCGCGTGCCATGAAATTCTGCCGGCCAGGTGTTTATGAATACCAGCTGGAAGCGGAGATTCTGCACGAATTTGCCATGAATGGTGCCAGGTTTGCCTCTTACAGTACCATCGTCGGTGGCGGCGAAAACGCCTGCGTATTGCACTACATCGATAATAACGAAAAGTTGAAAAAAGGCGATTTGGTATTGATTGATGCCGGTTGCGAATTGAATCACTACGCTGCCGACATTACCCGTACTTTCCCGGTGGGAGGTAAGTTTTCGACAGAGCAAAAGGCCCTTTACGAGCTGACATTAAAGGCCCAGGACGCGGCGTTAGCGGAAATTAAACCAGGCAATCATTGGAATGATCCGCACGAGGCTTCGGTGAGGGTTATTACCGAAGGCCTGCTGGAGCTTGGTCTGCTGCGTGGGGAACTGGCTGACCTGATTGAGAGCGAAGACTACAAAGAGTTTTATATGCACCGTATCGGCCATTGGTTGGGTATGGATGTTCACGATGTCGGTGACTACAAAGTAGGCGGTGAATGGCGAGTCTTAGAGGCAGGCATGTGCATGACCGTTGAGCCGGGCATCTACGTGGCTCCGGACAATCTCAATGTGGAGCAGAAGTGGCGTGGTATCGGTATTCGCATTGAAGACGATGTGCTGATCACCAAAGATGGCTGCGAAATACTGACTGCTGCGGTCCCCAAAACGGTTGAAGAAATCGAGGCATTGATGGCCGGTGAGAAGTCTGAATGACCCAGTCGAAGCCTGAAGTGGATATCGCCATCGTCGGTGGCGGTATGGTTGGCGCTGCGATGGCGGCGCTACTGTCCCATATAAATCGAAATTGGTGTATCACTCTATTCGAACATTTTGCCTTCCCCGCCCCGGGCAAGGTGGCTTTTCAACCCAGTTTTGACGACCGCTCAACCGCCATTGCCAGGGGAAGTATTGAACTGTTACAGGGCATAGGGCTGTGGCAAACCTTGCAGCAACAGGCGACCCCTATTCGTCAGGTACATGTGTCTGATCGTGGTCACTTTGGCGGCAGTGTTATCGACGCCGCAGATCTGGGGATGGAGTCTGTAGGGGCGGTTGTGGCAAACGCCTGGCTGGGACAGGTGTTGATTCAGCATCTGCACAGCTGCGACAACGTCGTGTTGCGTGCGCCGGCTCAAGTAGAGCGTATCCAACCACTGGTTGACGGGGCCAGCATACATTTCTCTATGGATGGAGCTGCGCAGCAGCTCGATACCCAGTTGGTCATAATTGCCGACGGTGCCGATTCGCCGCTGCGTACCAGTCTCGGTATCGACGTGGATATCACCCCTTATCATCAGGCAGCGATTATCGCCAATGTGGCTCTGGCGGAGCCGCATTGTGGTGTTGCCTATGAGCGTTTTACCGACCAAGGGCCGATGGCTCTGTTGCCTCTCGGCGGAGTTGAAGGGCAACAAAGTGCTTTGGTGTGGACTCAGCCGACTGCTCAGGCCAATGAAATTTTGTCTTTGAGTGATTCCGATTTTTTGCAGGTGCTGCAGCAGCGCTTTGGCTTCCGCCTCGGGCATATGATTGGTGTCGGTAAGCGCGATAGCTACCCTCTGCAATTGATGGTGGCGAAAGAACAAGTGCGCTCCGGGATAGCGGTGATGGGCAACGCCGCGCATTTCCTGCACCCGGTGGCAGGGCAGGGATTCAATTTGGCGCTGCGCGACTGCGCAGCACTGGCTGATATCCTAGCTCGTGCCCAGCGGCAAGGACAGAACCTGGGCGCGCTATCGGTACTGCAACGGTATGAGCAGGCGCAGCTTCTGGATCAGCAGGCGACTATCCAGTTCAGCGATAAGCTCACCAAGCTGTTTAGCAGCTCCGCGCTGCCGGCTGCAGCGCTCCGCGCCCTGGGCTTTTTGGGTTTGGAGGGGCTACCGCCGGCAAAGCAGTTACTGGCGGCGCAAACCATGGGGCAGGCTGGGCGACGCCCCCTGCTTGATCGTTAATGACGAACAACCAAAAACAATTCGAGAGACGATGACTAACGCACATACTTCAGCGACGGTGGATCTGAATTTTGATGTGGTAATTGTGGGGGCCGGGTTGGTGGGAGCCAGCATGGCTTGCTCATTGGCGACCCATCCTGACTGCGAAGGCTTGTCGATCGCGCTGATTGAGGCCGCAGAGCCTTCCGAGCCCTATTCAGGAGACAATTTTGATCCGCGGGTCGTGGCATTAACCCATGCTTCGCGAGAATTGCTGGAGTCTGTAGGAATTTGGGGTGACGTGAAAAATCATCGAGTCTGCGCATACACCGATATGCATGTATGGGACGCCGATGGAACCGGCCAGATTCATTTCGATGCACGGGAAGTGCAACAGGATTGCCTTGGTCATATCGTCGAGAACAGCATTATTACCTCACTGCTGTGGCAGCGTATGCAGCAGCTGGATCGCATTACCCTATTGCACCCGGCGAAGCTGGATAAAATTTATCACAACGCTTCCGCGGGCAATTGCACGATTGCTCTCGAGGATGGCCGCAATGTGAATAGTCGATTGTTGGTCGCCGCCGATGGTGCCAGCTCTCGAGTTCGGTCATTGTTGAGTATGGAAACTCGCGAGTGGGACTATGGCCACAACGCCATCGTCTGCACGGTAAAAACCGAGCGCCCTCATCAGTTCACGGCCTGGCAGCGTTTTTTGGAGACGGGTCCGCTGGCGTTTTTGCCGATGCAGGTTGGTAACGTTGCTGAGTTCGATGAACACCACAGTTCGATCGTTTGGTCGGCGAAAACCGACGTCGCAGATTACCTGATGGGTCTGCCAGATGAAGCGTTCAAAGAAAAGTTGGGCGAGGCATTCGAAGGCAAACTGGGCACCATAGAACATGTGTCCAAACGGTTCAGTTTCCCGTTGCGACAGCGCCAT
>JALUYN010000350.1 GCA_027012915.1 Cellvibrionaceae bacterium | reverse complement strand
AAATCGAAGTGATTTTGACCAACCGGGAACCTTCAGGACTTGAGAACTCCAGGGCGAAGGGTAACGCTCTTTCCTCGCCGCCAACCAAATCCAGCGCCGCGGCCGGTCCCCATTGGGACTCAAGCAAGGAAACCAACTCTGCAGATCGACTCATGCCTAGCCCCTCCTGGAGAGGGCCTAACTGCACGAGACTTACGAATTGAAACCGCTCCGGGGTAACCAGCGCATACAAAGCGCCTGCGGCAAAGGCACAAATGAAGACTGCAAACATCAGCCGCCAACGCCTGAACATCCTTGCAAACAAAACCACCAGGCTGACTTCTTCGTGGTTGGCTGACAACTCGCCAGTGCGATCTTTCAAAAGATTTAATCCTTATCTAAATGACTATTTCCCGGAGCTTCTGGCTGCACCCACAGCCTTAAAGAGTAAATCACAGGCGCCAGAATAGCGAAACCCGGCACAAGGCCGGGTTTGGAAGGAGACTAATTTAACTCAAGCAGCTTTTGAGCGGGAATACTTCCTGAACACAACCAACAGCCTCCACACATGGGTGAGAGCATAATCGTAAAGAAAGAAAACAACCAGAAACAGGGCAAACATCAACCATTCCGGGACCTGCACCATCTCCCCAACCACACCAATACCCGCAAGAATAATTGAAACCATGGTAATCAGTAACAATGCCTGCCGATCACTGAATCCGGCGCGCATGCAAATATGGTGGAGGTGTTCCCGATCCGGCGCCATAATCGACTGGCCCTTGCGGGCTCGCCTTATCATTATTGCCACCATATCCATAAGCGGAACCGCAATCAGCCAAAGCGCAGTAACCGGCCTGAATGCCGCATCGGACTCCTGAGCGCCATTAACCAACAGCCAAACAACAGAAAAGCCGATAAACATGGAGCCAGCATCGCCCATGAAGATTTTCCTACGGAACGGATAGATCCGCAGGTTTGCAGCCATAAACGGTAACAGAGCCATACCGATGGTAACGGCCAAGGCCAACTCCAGGCTGAACCCCGGCGCCAAGGTGAACAGACAAGCGAGCGAGACCAGCGTTACCAGGCTCATAGAGCCCGCGAGCCCATCAATGCCATCCATCATGTTGTAAGCATTTGTGGCACCAATCACAGCCGCGACCGTAACCAGAGGCCCGAACCAGCCAAGGGAAATCGAACCGAACCCCAGCAGGTTACCAAGGGAGGTGAGGTAAACACCGGAACCCAGGGCGAGCAATGCCCCCAAAGCAACCTGAGCCCACAGCCGAAATCGGGCGGGGATATCTCGTGCATCATCGATAGCACCCAGAACCACCAGCAGCAACGAGCACAGTAAGTAAATGCCAAAGCCATTTGTCATAGGCATCGAGACGAGCCAAGCCACCGAAAGACCTGCAAAGGCACTCACACCACCAATCAGGGGCACCGCGCCTTTGTGGGCTTTTCGGTGATTGGGCAAATCCACAAGCCTTATTTTTCTTGCAACGGGTCTCAACCCAACAACCGCAAGTAACGAGATGACGGCTGCGATCGAGCCGGAGAAATAGGCCGCTTCCATGACGCTTCCTGATAAAAAGTATTTAAAAAGAGGAAAACAGCCGGAATTGTACAATTTGCCAATCCGGTTGTGACGTGCTTCACAACATTTAACGAATCGATTGAGTTGAAGAGCACAGTGAACGGCCGCTATATCTGGCCATCCAAGATTTCTCAATTACTCCCGAACAAATCACGGGTATAAACCTTCTCTTCCACATCTGCCAGGTTCTCGCTGCGGCGGTTGGCGATGATTACATCAGCCTCTTGCTTGAAGGCATCCAGATCACGGAATACACGGGAGTGAAAAAAATCGTCCTCGTGTAGCTCCGGCTCATACACAATGACTTCGATGCCCTTAGCCTTGATACGCTTCATGATCCCTTGAATGGCCGAGGCGCGGAAGTTGTCAGAGCCGGATTTCATCACCAGGCGGTACACACCCACCACGTTTGGTTTGCGTCTGAGAATGTCATCGGCTATGAAGTCTTTGCGGGTGCGATTGGCATCGACGATGGCTTTAATCAGGTTATTGGGCACGTCTTCGTAGTTGGCCAGCAGCTGCTTGGTGTCCTTCGGCAGGCAGTAACCGCCATAGCCGAACGATGGGTTGTTGTAGTGATTGCCTAT
>JALUYN010000349.1 GCA_027012915.1 Cellvibrionaceae bacterium | reverse complement strand
CTCACCTATCAGGGCGCTCATCAACGTTGGCCGCAAGGTGTTCCGGAGGCCATGCAGCGACAGTTGGAGTTCGAGCTAACCACCATTGCTGAACTGCGTTATGAACACTATTTTCTGACGGTGGAGGATATTGTGCGCTTTGCCCGCTCACAAAATATTTTGTGTCAGGGGCGTGGCTCCGCAGCCAATTCTATTGTCTGTTATTGCCTACATATTACTGCCGTAAATCCTCAGCACAGCTCTCTGCTGTTTGAACGGTTTATCTCGAAAGAACGCAATGAGCCGCCGGATATTGACGTGGATTTCGAGCATGAACGCCGTGAAGAAGTCATCCAGTATATTTACCAAAAGTACACTCGCAAACGCGCAGCGCTTGCCGCCACAGTGATTACCTATCGCCCTCGCAGCGCCGTTCGCGATGTGGGGAAGGCCCTGGGTTTTGATGCCTACCTGATTGATCGCCTGGCCAAGGATCTGGCTTGGTGGGACAAACCCGAGCAGTTGCGTTCTCGCCTTGCCAGTAATGGCATTGCTGCCGACGGCCATATGGCCGAATTGTTTCTGTCGCTACTACAGCAAATTATGGGCTCACCACGACACCTGTCACAACATGTGGGCGGTTTTTTGATTACACAAACGCCTATCAGCAATTTGGTGCCGGTGGAGAATGCGGCGATGCCAGATCGCACCATCATTCAGTGGGACAAAGAAGACATTGAAAGCCTGGGGTTGTTGAAAATTGATGTGTTGGCTCTGGGAATGCTGAGTGCCATACGCAAAAGCCTGGCATTGATCCGCGAGCACTACGCTACCGATATCGACATTGCCAAGATTCCCGCCGATGATAGCATGACCTACGACATGCTTTGTCAGGGTGACAGTGTTGGTGTGTTTCAGGTTGAATCACGAGCCCAGATGAGCATGCTGCCGCGACTGCGGCCACGTTGTTACTACGATCTGGTGATTCAGGTGGCCATTGTGCGTCCGGGGCCCATTCAAGGTGATATGGTGCACCCCTACTTACGCCGCCGCAACGGCGAAGAGCCCGTGCACTATCAGAACCCGGAAATTAAATCCGTACTGGGCAGAACCCTGGGCGTGCCTATATTTCAGGAGCAGGTTATCAAGTTAGCCATGGTGGCTGCAGGCTTCAGTGGTGGAGAGGCGGATCAATTACGTCGCGCCATGGCCAGTTGGGGCCGCAATGGCAACCTATCAGGGTTTAAGCAGCGCCTGACCGAGGGCATGCTGGCCAGAGGTCATAGCCAGGAGTTTGCCGAACGTCTGTTTCGACAGATGCAGGGCTTTGGTGAGTATGGCTTCCCGGAATCCCATGCTGCCAGTTTTGCGCTATTGGTGTATGTGTCAGCCTGGCTCAAAGCCCACTACCCGGCCGCGTTTTACTGTGGTCTGCTCAACAGTCTGCCAATGGGGTTTTATTCCGCCTCACAACTGATTCAGGATGCTCAACGCCACGGAATCGTTTGCCTGCCACTGGATGTGTCATACAGTGGATGGGATCACCAACTGGAACCTCTGGGCACTCACAAAGGTGAGAAATCATCACAATTACAACTGGGTTTACGCCTAGGCTTGCGGCTGATTAAGGGGTTGTCCCATAGCAGCGTCAACCGCCTGCTGCAGGCTCGTCAAACATTTCCCGATATTTTCAATAATCTCACACAGTTAAAACAGCGAGCCCAACTGAGCTCTCGTGATATGGAACAACTGGCAGCGGCCAATGCCTTGGGCCAATTGACCCGCCATCGGCGTGATGCCCATTGGCAAGTACAAGCCATTGAGGATTATCGAGCACTGTTGCCCGATATTGAGGAAACAGAGAATCTGGGTGTTGCGGAACCCGACCCCGTCGAAACTACCTTGGCAGATTATCGTCATACCGGGCTAACCCTAAATCAGCATCCGATGGCGCTATTGCGTGATACTCAGCCTTTTAACCGTTGTGTTACAGCCCGGGAGCTTGGCCGTATTCGCAGCGGTCGCTTTGTGCGCATTGCGGGTGTTGTCACGGGGCGTCAGAAACCGGGGACTGCCACCGGGGTTATTTTTATGACTCTGGAAGATGAAACAGGCAATAGCAATGTGGTGATCTGGAAACATTTACAGCAACGCCGACGTCAAGAAGTACTCAAAGCCCGAATTGTCGTAATT
>JALUYN010000348.1 GCA_027012915.1 Cellvibrionaceae bacterium | reverse complement strand
TGGTAACAGGTTACGATCTGGGCATGAATACCTCTGGCGGGCTGGCTGAGTTCATTCGTGTGCCAGCGACATGGCCGATACTCTTGCCGGAAACTCTGACACTGCGTGAAGCCATGATATACGGCACTGCTGGTTTAACAGCGGCGTTGTGCCTCAATAAGATTGAAGACGCCGGTGCGCAGCCCGATGATGGCGAAGTTGTGGTTACCGGTGCAACTGGCGGTGTCGGTACCATGGCCATCGCAATGCTTGCTCAAAAGGGTTATTCGGTAACCGCAGTGACTGGAAAGCTGGAGGCCAATTCCATGCTGACGGGTCTTGGTGCATCGAAACTGATTGATCGCAGGAGTCTTGACGAGCTCGCAGCCAAACCCATGGCAAAGCCTCAATGGGCTCATGGTGTCGATTGTCTCGGAGGGGACTATTTGTTTACCTTGTTGAAATCGCTGCGTTACGGCGGCAGTGTTGCGGCTTGTGGCCTGGCAGCAAGCTCTGATTTAAAGGGCAACGTGTTTCCGTTTATTCTGCGTAACGTTAATTTGCTGGGCGTTGACAGTGTTGAGTTGCCGCTGAAAATCAAACAGCGTGCCTGGCAGTCCCTCGCGACCGAACTAAAACTACCGGCTCTAGGCTCTATGGCTGAAGAGATCAGTTTAGAGCAGGTGCCGCAGTACCTGGATCAGATCTTTAATGGGCAGGCCTTGGGGCGCTACCTGGTTAAGCTTATCGATTGAAGAGTCGAGGTTTAGTCCCGCCGCAGTTTGTCACTCACGGCAATGGGGTTGGGGTAGTTAAAGATTACGATATAGCTGGATATCAAAAACGTAATAATTGCAGTGGCCTGAATCAACAGAGATGCTTGCTCACCGATGAGGGAAGCATTGGTGGCCACAAATGCAATCAGCAACGAAAACTCGCTGATTTGTCCCAGGCGAAAGCCTATGTCCCAGGCCAGACTTTCTTTTTCGCTATGGCGTCGTAGTAAAAAGCGAAAAGTTACAGGCTTAATCACCAGAATAAGCGTTGCTAGGCACAAACTGGCGACTAGTACCTGTGGTAGCAATGACAGGTTGAATTGCGCTCCAATTGAGAAGAAAAACAGCACCAGAAAAAAGTCGCGCAGAGGCTTCAAATTGATAGCGATGTATTGCGAGATTGGACTAGTGGCAATGGTGATTCCTGCGATGAATGCGCCGATTTCGGAAGATAGCCCAAGCAGGCTGGCCAGCTCTGCCAGACCCAGGCACCAGCCGATGGCCGTAAGGAATATGTACTCGTGAAATCGGTCAAAACGGTGAATCAAAGGCAGCAATACGAACTTAACAAACACGTAGGCGAATCCTGCCAGCATTGGCAAAGCGGCGAGAGCATAGCCGAATTGTGTGAAGTCAAATTCCCCTAAGTTGCCACTCAAAAGAATCATCAGGCACAGAATAGCGAGGAAATCCTGCATCAGCAGCAGGCCGATCATAAGCTCGCCCGTGTGACGGTGATGTAGCACAGTTGTTGGTAACAGTTTGATGCCAATAATGGTGCTGGAAAACATCATGGCCATACCGATAACCAGGCTTTCAACGTGTGAAAACCCAAAGATATAGCCAACTGCATAGCCTGTGGCGGCAAATACGAAAGAGCTTATGATGCCGACACTGGTAGCTTGTCTGAGAACACTCCACAGCGCCTTGGGCTGCATATCCAAGCCCAATAGAAACAGTAGGAAAATAATACCTATGTGGGCAATTTCTACGATCAGATTAACGTCGGTGACGAATTTAAGCCCATAGGGGCCCAGCACGGCACCAAGGACGATATAGGCCACTAATAGCGGTTGGCGGGTGTAGAGAGCCAGTGACGCCAATATTGCGGCGCCACTGAATATAAGAAAAAAAGATTGAAAGAGGCTGTCGTGCATAGGCACAAGCTATCAGATAATTCGCTGTGACTCTATGCTCTGCGACGGAAAAGCGGTTGCTTGCGTTCAACGCAGGTTTGATAGGCTTCGCTGAAATCTTGCAGTGAGGCCAATGCAGCTTCTACATCGATATCATCGGCAAAGGTGAAGCTGTTGAAGCCGCAGCGCTTCAAGTAGAACAGTTGGTCGCGAATAATGTGGCCAATGGCACGCAGTTCACCGTCAAAACCATAGCTGTCGCGCAGTAGGCGCGCGGTAGAGA
>JALUYN010000347.1 GCA_027012915.1 Cellvibrionaceae bacterium | reverse complement strand
AAGCCGACAAACAGGGTATCGCCTTTGTCGATGCGCCGGTATCCGGCGGTGTGGCTGCGGCCAATGCGGGCACCCTGGCATTTATGGTGGGTGGCAGCGAAGCCAATTTTGAGCGTGCCAAAGAAGTCCTGTCGGCTATGGGTGCCAATATTTTTCGTGCCGGCGACGTAGGTGCGGGCCAGGTGGCCAAGATCTGCAACAACATGCTGCTGGCCATTCATATGACTGGCACTGCAGAGGCGTTGCAGTTGGGAATCGATAATGGCCTGGATCCGAAAGCGCTGTCGGAGATTATGCTGAAAAGCTCCGGCTGCAACTGGTCGTTGGAAAAGTACAACCCGGTGCCCGGCGTAATGGAGGGTGTACCAGCGTCCAACAATTATCAGGGCGGCTTTATGGTGGATCTGATGCTCAAAGATCTGGGGTTGGCCATGGAGGCCGCTGGCGCCAGCAAGTCAT
Source organism: Cellvibrionaceae bacterium (assembly GCA_027012915.1). Next base: position 1,717 of record JALUYN010000347.1, on the reverse strand, counting down.
CTACTCCTATGGGGGCGGCGGCACGCAATCTGTTCAACCTGCACAAGAACAGCGGTGGCGAGGATAAGGGCGGCAAAGACTTTTCCAGTGTGCTCGAACTCTACAGTGGCAAATAACCTTTAGTAAAAAAGGTTAATGAAAGCTGTCAGGCGGCCTGATCGTGGTATGCGACCAGGCCGTTTTTGGTTTTAGTGGAATTAAGAAGGTGTATCAGCGAGGCATTGCTATACTGGATCTAAATACATCCAATATAGTTGCCCTTAAGAGTGATTACTGTCTACGCCGACCTCAATTGCCCCTTCTGCTATGCGCTCAGTGAGTGGGTGCACGAAGCGGGAGTGGAGGATCAACTGGATTGGCGGTTGATCGATCACAACCCCCAGGCTTCCTTTTTTTCGTACTCCGATCAGGAGTTGATTGATCTTACCGAAGAAATTTTCACCATTCGTCAGCGGGCGCCTGATCTCGATATCCTGTTGCCCCAAGGGCGCTGCAATATCCGCAATGCGGGGATGTTACTGAGTTGGGTGAAAGAGCATCGACCCGAGAGCTTTTTCCCGCTGCAGCGACGCATCTATCGCGCCTATTGGGCCGAGGACATCAACATCGAATCATCCCAGCTGCTGGAAGCTCTGGCTTCGGAAGTGGGGCTGGACGCGCCCGAAATCAAAGGTCTGAACACCGCGATTCTGGATCATTGGACTCAGGCATGGGATCGCAGCGCCTTTGATCGCCGTATTCCGGTGATTATGCACAGCGAGAAAGAGTTTCATCTGGGATTGCCACCCAAGCCTGAATTGATGGCTTATCTGGAAGATCCTACGGCGGATATCGTTTCTCAAAGCGCCAGCTGCGTGTACGAAGTGCGCCCGACTTTGGCGATTATGGGGGATTGGTCGGAAGCCTGGTCGCTGATGCGCGGGCTGCGCTTGCAGTACGATTTGTTTTTCTTTGCCGACCCTGGAGCTCTGGTGGAACGCTGCACATCATTGGGAGAACCGGATCTGTTGTTGTTCCATATGCCGCAGCTGGATGAGGCCGCTCTGAGAGTGATCCGTGAGGCTCAACGGGTGCTGGATGACTATGACTGCAGCATTCAGGTGGTGTGCGATTCCATCAGTGCAGAGCAGGAGCTGGCTTTGTATCAGTCCGGTTGCGCCGATGTTATGGCCGGCAAGGAGAGAGAGCTGGTTTTGGTGAAGGTGCGGCGCGCAATGGATGTTCGCAAGAAAATCAAAGTCCTGTCAAAGAGCTCCCTGGTGGACAGCCTTACCCAGTTGCAAAACCGGCGCAGCTTCTTCACCCTGCTGGAAAAGGAGTGGTCCCGAGCGTCGCGCTCGAAGCTGCCCCTTTCACTGCTGATGCTGGATCTGGATTATTTCAAACAATATAACGATCGCTATGGTCACCTGGCCGGGGATGGCTGTTTGCGCAAGGTAGCAGGAAAGATCAAGGAGGCACTGCGGCGCACGGATATTGCGTGCCGCTATGATGGCGAAGAGTTTATTGTGATTTTGCCGGAGACCAATGTGGAAGGGGCATTGCAGGCAGCGGAGACGGTGATGTTGCGTGTCGCCAATGAGCGTATTCTCCATGAAGGCGCGCCGCTGGGACAATTAACCCTTAGCATAGGTGTAACAAGTCACAAGTATAATAGCGACTTATCCATTAACGACCTGATCAATGCTGTCGATGAGCAACTCTACGCCGCCAAGGC
>JALUYN010000346.1 GCA_027012915.1 Cellvibrionaceae bacterium | reverse complement strand
ACATTGACTTTATTGGCATACCGCTGACTAAAATTTGTCTGGAAGAGTACAAGGATGCCCGGCAGCGTCAGTTGTTCAAAAACATTATTTACGTCGGTGCGCTGGCGGCTCTGATCGATATGGATCTGGATGTGGTCACCGGATTGATCGCCGATCAGTTCAAGGGTAAAGAGAAGCTGATTGCTCCCAACGTTCACGCACTGGAACTGGGCTTCCAGTACGCCAAGAATCATTTTGATTGTCCATTGCACGTTACGGTCCAGGCCAATCCTGATGGTCCGGGTGACAAGATTCTTATCGACGGCAATGCTGCCTGTGGTCTGGGTGCCGTCTATGGCGGTGCCACAATGGCCGGTTGGTATCCGATTACGCCGTCAACTTCGGTGGTGGAAGCCTACGAAAAATACTGCAAGCGTATGCGCATTGATCCGGGCACAGGCAAGAAGAACTTTGCCATTGTGCAAGCGGAAGATGAGCTGGCGGCCATTGGCATGGTCATTGGTGCCAACTGGAATGGCGCGCGGGCTTTTACCGCCACCAGTGGCCCGGGTATTTCATTGATGAGTGAGTTCCTCGGCCTGGCCTACTTTGCCGAGATTCCAGCAGTACTTATCGACGTGCAACGTGCGGGGCCTTCTACCGGTATGCCAACTCGTACTCAGCAGTCCGATGTAATGGCCTGTGCCTACGCCTCTCACGGTGATACCAAGCATGTGCTGATCATTCCGTCTACGCCCAAGGAGTGTTTCGACATGACTGCCGAGGCTTTTGATCTGACCGAGCAACTACAGACTCCGATCATTATGCTGACCGATCTGGATCTGGGTATGAACGACAATATGTCAGAGCCCTTTGAGTGGGACGACAATCGCCAATACAACCGCGGTAAAGTGTTTTCCGCCGACGACCTGGAAAACATGACAGAGCGTTTTGGTCGCTACCTCGATGTAGACGGCGACGGCATTCCCTATCGCACCTATCCGGGTACGCACCCCACCAAGGGTTCGTTCTTTACCCGCGGAACCTCTCGCGACGAATACGCGGTGTACACCGAAGACGGTGCCGCCTATGTGCAGAACATGGAACGCTTGCTGAAAAAGTGGGAGACCGCGAAAGAGTATGTGCCTGCTCCGGAGATCATTCCAGCCAAGGCGTCCAGCAAAATTGGCATCATTCACTATGGTACGTCCATGGCTGCCACTTTGGAGGCAGTAGACAATCTGTCGCAAGAGGGCATTGAAGTAGATACTTGCCGCATTCGAGCGTTCCCGTTTAACCAGCAGGTAGAAGACTTTATCGCTCAGCACGAAACCGTGTTTGTGGTAGAGCAAAACCGCGATGCACAAATGCGCTCGCTTCTGGTAAACGAGTGCGAAATCGATCCTAAACGTTTAACGAAATTGCTGAGCTACGACGGCATGCCTCTCACGGCCAAATTTATCGCCGGTCAGGTGAAGTCACATTTGAACGTCGACAATGTTAAACCGCTGCGTCGCAAAGCAGCCAAGAGCTGATAGGGAGAATTGAGATGACATTTATCCTACCTGATTTTCGTCACCCGGATCTGCCTGTTAACGATTTGGGTTTTACCAAGAAAGATTACGAAGGCTCACTGTCCACCCTGTGCGCGGGTTGTGGTCACGACTCCATCAGTGCCGCCATTGTGCAGGCCACCTTCGAGATGTCCATAGCGCCGCACAATATTGCGAAACTGTCGGGCATTGGCTGTTCGTCGAAAACACCCACATACTTTTTGGGCAATTCGCACGGTTTCAATTCCGTACACGGACGCATGCCATCGGTGGCGACCGGCGCCAATATGGCCGCGCGCGATATGATTTACGTGGGTGTTTCTGGCGACGGCGACAGTGCCTCGATTGGTATGGGGCAGTTTACCCACGCGGTGCGACGCAACCTGAATATGATGTATGTGGTCATGAATAACGGCTGCTACGGACTTACCAAGGGGCAGGACTCGGCAACCTCTGATATGGGGTCGCGTAGCAAGAAGGGCGAGCCCAATCCATTTGAGGCCATTGATCTGGCGGCAGTGGCTTTGCAGTTGGGGGCCACCTTCGTAGCGCGCAGCTTTTCTGGCGATAAGGCGCAATTGATCCCGTTGATTAAGGCAGCCATTTCCCATCGCGGTTTTGCGTTTATCGATGTAGTGTCTCCCT
>JALUYN010000345.1 GCA_027012915.1 Cellvibrionaceae bacterium | reverse complement strand
ATCACCATGGCAACACTGTTTAAAAAGGCGAGGGATAATGGCTGGGAGCCAGAAAAGAAAGAGCTCACTGAAGCGGAGAAACTGGAACTGGATCGCCAGCGAGCGGCGCACAGGGAGAAGCGCGAGGCTGAAGCCAAACGCGAAGCGGAGCTCGAAAAGCGCTGGCGGGTTGCGATAGCGCAAGCCGCGGTTGATATATGGGCACTATTGAAACCCGTCGGTAATTCGCCGTACCTGGGGCACAAAAAAATTACATCGTGCGGTGCTGGGTTTGTCCCGTACGGAATTATCATCGAGTACGTGGATGACTCAGCTTCAGTCAATCTGATTACCGGGCGTGGTGCTATCTCAGCGTTCTTCGCCCTGGAAGAAAGGCCCAATTCATTCCTCTATTTGAAACCCGGTTGTTTGGTGGTGCCTATGTTCGATGGGCAAGGACGATTGGGTAATCTGCAGGTGATTTTCCATTCTGAAAAAAACGGATTTACAAAAAAGTTCTTAAAGTATGGGCCGGTGTCGGGGATGAGTTACTCAATGGGTACTGTTTCGCAAGGCGGTCCCATATTAATTGCTGAGGGGTTTGCCACAGCTGCTAGCATCCACATGGCAACTCAGAGTCCAGTGGTGGTCGCGTGGAACTGCAATAACCTTATTCACATCGCGCGTCAGTATCGAGCAGTGTATCCGGAACACCAAATTGTGATTGCTGCAGACGACGACCAGGCAACGGCTGGTAATCCTGGTGTTAAGGCCGCGACGAAAGCGGCCAAGGCTGTTAGTGGTCATGTGTGGTTGCCGGAAATGGTAGAGCAGGGGCAAGTGGCATGAGTGGGGAATCTATCGACTTCAACGATGTTCACTTGGCTTGCGGCTTGGATGCTGTCGCGGATAGCTTTCAGCGATTCATAGCCAAGTTACCTGTTGTAGTGGTTTCCTCCGCGCCACCTTCCGATTGTGAGCCGCCGGAGTATTTTGATGATATTCCCGATGACCTTGAATCTCCCCCGCCCTCTGCTGCCGGCAGCGATGATGAAAGCGAATACCTTGAGCGAATGGGCAGATATTCCATTAAAAAGATGCTTGAGCAGTTTTGGTACGTTTGGGGTACAGATACTTGCTGGGACAATATCGCTCGAAAACAAATCAGGCTCTCGCACTTGCGCCATGGGGTGGGGAGGGACCGCTACAAAGCGTGGGACGAGTCAGCGCGAAGAAAAACAGTGTGGGATATTGTTTTTGAGCCCGGACAAGAGTTGGGCCCTCGCGTAGTTAATCTCTATGACGGAATAAAGCTTCAGCCTGATTCACGAGGATCTAGTGGATGCGGTTTGATTGTAAAGCACATTCACAGGCTTTGCGGTGGGCGCGACGATGAATTTGATTGGTTGATGAAGTGGATTGCTTACCCGTTGCAGAACCCAGGTGCCAAAATGGCGAGCTCAGTGATTATGTACGGATCTGAGGGGCCGGGTAAGTCGATCATATGGGAAGAGGTTGTTAAGAAAATCTACGGTGAGTTCTCGGTGACGATTGGGCAGTCACAGTTGGAAAGTCAGTTCACCGGCTGGAAGAGTCGCCGCTGTTTTGCTTTGGCCGAAGAGGTTGTAAGTCGATCTGAACGTAATCACCACAAAGGCATGCTCAAGCAGACGGTGACCGGCAGTACGCATATGATTAACGAGAAAATGCTGCCGGAACGCGAAGAAAGTAATCACATGAATTTCGTGTTTCTTTCGAATTCAACGGTACCGCTCGAATTGGATATGGGTGATCGCCGCTATCTGGTTCTATATGTCGACAAAAAACCACCCAAAGAATATTTCAAAGAGCTGTTTGAAGAGATCAAGGGTGGTGGTGTCGAATGTTTTTATCAACTCATGCTCAGTTTGGATCTCGGAGATTTTACTCCCCATACGGAGCCGCCTGTAAATGATGAGAAGGATGAGTTGATCGCAGCGAGCCTTCCTTCTCCTGCGTATTTTCACAAGCTGTGGAAGGCTGGAGAGCTCGATATACCGTATATGTCGGCAGTGAGCGGTGACTTGTTTCGATACTTCCATCGATGGTGTGAGCGAACCAATGAATTTAAGCGAACAGAACGATATTTTGGTTCGGAATTGAAGCGAGTCATGCCGCAGGTGCGAACCAGTATTAAGTACCCGGGGGAGTCGAGCGGGCACAT
>JALUYN010000344.1 GCA_027012915.1 Cellvibrionaceae bacterium | reverse complement strand
GCTGCATGCCTTCTTCCTGGTCACCAACCTCGGCAAGTTCGACTGGCCGCCGGAGAAGGTCCTGGCGCTCTACCGCAAGCGCGGCAGCGCCGAGGCGCACATGGGCGAAGTGAAGTCGGCGCTCGACGTGCACCTCTCGTCGACGGATCGCGGCGCCTCCACCGTCCAGGACGTGATGGCGCGCAACGAGGTGAGCCTGCTGCTCAGCCTCTACGCCTACCAGGTCCTGCATGGCCTGAGCTGCCTGCTGGAGCGGCAGACTCGGCAAGGCTGGAGCCTGAGCCGGATACGCGAGCAGGTGCTGAAGGTGGCCGCCACGCTGAGGCTGCACGCTCGGCGAATCACCGTTCATCTCGGAGCCGCTGCCGACAAGTGGTGGCCGACGCTGCTGAAGGGGTTGCCAAAGCTGACCGCGTTGAGTTGACGCTCCAACGAGACCACCACAGCACCAGAAGTCGAGCGGCCGCGGGGGCGGTCGGCGATCACGGCTGCTTTGAAGGTCGAGATTCATTCCTGGAGGTTATAAATCGGCGAAAGAAACGCAGTGTTCGGGCATTACGAAGCAGGCGCTCACGCCGGAAATACGGATCCTTACGAGCAATGCCGATGGCACGTAGCTTCAGACTGCCCGATCAGAGCCCTCGTGAATGAGACGGGATCATAGTAACCCGCTCGTCTTAAGATATATCGAAGATAACCGGGTTACTACTGCGTCAACTTTTTATACCGCTAGCCGATAGCGACTTGGTAAGCATGGGCGACTTTAAGCACGGTCGCTTCATCCCAGCGTCTACCCACTAATTGCATGCCTACGGGCAAGCCCTCCGAAAAACCGACCGGGACGCTCATGGCCGGGTGGCCACTGACATCAAACGGGGCCGTGTTGTGCAGGTTGCTAAGCGCACCAGCAAGTGTGCTATTGAGACTTTTATCAGCCGGTCTCTTTACCGCTTTCATAGCGGTGGTAGGCATGATTAACAAGTCATATTCCTGCAGCGCCTTGTCATAATCGCGCGCGAGACGCCTACCGATATTCTGGGCTTTACCATAGTAGTGGCGATTGTACTGTTCGGACATGTAGTGCCCGGCGAGGACCGTCATTTTTACTGTGTCACTAAAGTCATGACCACGAGCGCGGCGAGCCCTGCCGTAAAAGTCCATAAGCTGTGTGCTGTAATGCCCCCGCCAGTTTGTGCCGTAACCATCGCCCCTGACCATGAGTTCGGTGGCGCCCTCAAAGGCAATCGCACTCCACAGTGCAAGCCCGTCGTTATGCATGGGTACCGATACCTCCGTGGCACGAGCGCCCACTTTTTCCAGCACGCTGATGGCTTCTTTAACGGCTGCGTCCACGTCAGATTCACTGACACCGGCAATGCCAAACCCTTCACGTAGTATGCCAATGCGTATGCCAGTGAGATCTTCACTTAGCGATTCGGTGTATTTCGCGGTACGCACGTCGTATTGGCGTGGATCTAACCCATCCGAGCCAGCAAGTACCTCCAACATACGGGCGCAATCTTCGGCGGTGCGCGCCATCGGGCCTACGTGGTCAAGAGTAAGCTCAATGGGAAAAATACCTGTATAAGGCACCAGGCCATGGGTACCCTTAATGCCGTAACAGCCGCTCCAAGAGGCGGGCAACCGAATAGAGCCGCCCTGGTCTCCGCCCAGCGCCATATCCACTTCACCATTCGTCACCACCACGGCGCTGCCGTTGGAAGAAGCGCCAGCTAGACGCTCACGGTCATGGGGATTAACCGGCTGGGGTTCGGGATAGCCGGTACAGCCTCCACCGTCAAAACAGAACGCAGGAACGGCTGTCTTGCCGGTGATGTGCGCGCCAGCGTCGAGAAGCCGGGTGACGACTGTGGCATCCTCCCGGGGCACAAAACCTTCCATGATCGGCGAACCATTCATCATCGGGATGCCTGCCAGAGCGATGTTATCCTTTAGCGCTACCGTTCGGCCCGCAAGTGGCCCCTCTTCTGCCCCGGGCACCGAACACTTCCAAGCCCAGCCATTGAGTGGGTTATCGTCACCGACGGGGCGATAACCCATATCTGCTCGCGGATAATTTACGGGCAATGATTCATCCGCCAGTTCATCCAGGCGATCATAAATGGCCATTGAGCCAGCAACGGCGGACTGGAATTCTCCCAGTTCTTCAAAGGAAAGGTCAAAGCCGTAATAATCGGAAATGGCTGCCAACGTATCAATGCCGGGTCGCTTCACACTCATAGTCAACTACTCCTATACACGAACGATTGCCTGAAAAGGCATTTAGCGAGGGAAATACAAGCTATCGCTCCAACAATTTCGGATAGTGGTGTGGCAGGCGCATCACCACTAGGTCCTTTCGGCGCACAGCGCTGTTTGGGTAAGCCGAATCCAGGTTGCTCGTGTCGATAGCAAGCTGAACGCAGCCATTCGCGCTGGTTAACAATGATTCTCGGCGAGGAAAAAGAAACGTATCCGGGCCGAATATACCGCTTAGCCCCGGTAATCCAGCATCGGGCATATGCACGTTGGCGAAAGCGAAATAGCAGTTGTTCTCGCCACCGCGTATACGATAATGGTGCCAATGGTGATCGTCTGAGCCGGTGGGAATAGGTGACGGCTGACGAATCTCAGTACCAGGATGGGCACAGTGAAATGGCCCTGGCAAGGCAGCAGGACAAGCGATGACATCGCATCCCCGCAGCGCCAAGATGCGGCCCGCTTCGGGGAAATCAGCATCATGGCCAATCAATAAGCCTAGCCGTCCTAGCGGCAGATCGAAGCTTACCCAGCGCTCGCCAGGCGACGCCCATTTATGGTCTGCCTCGTTTAAGTGAATCTTACGATAAACCGCCATAACGCCCTGCGCTCCTACCAGAGCGGCAGCATTATAGAGATGTTCCTCCGACTGTTCCGCGAAACCTACTACATAGTACTGTTGACGCTCCTCAGCGAGTCGACGCAGTGTGTCGAAAACACTGTGACGCTGTGTGATGGGATTGATACCGCCAGTGTCTAACCCGGTAAGCGCCAGCTCAGGAAAAACAATAAGCTCGGCACCCTCTGCTTGGGCAATCAAATCAGTGCATTTGGAAAGGTTATCGTCGAGATTATTCGATGGGGAAAATTGAGCAACGGCGATGGTGCTTGTTTTTCCATTGGGCAGTGGCTGATGGCCATAAAGCCTGAAAAAGTCTAGCGGGTTCCAAGCGTGTGTTTGATGAAGTAGCTCATGATAAAGATCTGGGCGACGCTCACTGGTCAACGGCCCCGTTACTCGTTCAGTATCAATCTCACCAAGCACGATGCCATCACCGTCATCGCGGCTAGCCTGGATATGTCCATCTGGCTCAATCACGCAGCTACCGCCACTGAATTGAACGCCGCGCTCCACCCCCCAGCGATTGCTCTCAATAAGATAGCAGCCGTTTTCTTTGGCACGACTGATCCAATAGGGTGCTGGCGCTCGCTCAGCCAGCCAATTACTCAGATGGCAAATGACCTCGGCACCCTGCAGCGCGACCAACCGTGCAGTTTCAAGAAAATGAATATCCATGCAGATGAGCAGCGCAATACGGCCCAGTGACGTCTCGAACACTTGGTGGCCAGTGTCGCCTGAAGCCGCCCACTTTGGCTCGGCGATATAAGGATGGCTTTTACGGTGTTTTCCTAAATAGCCCTCAGGGCCAACTAAAACTGCCGTGTTGTAGTAAAGGCCATTGTCAGCATCGACTTCTGGCAGCCCGATAACGATATAGCAGTCAAGCTTCGCCGCCAGAGCGGCGAAGCTTTGGGTTGATGGCCCTGGCACTTGTTCGACGTAGGGTGCAACCTCCTCTCTGTCATACCAGCAATAGCCGGTAAGTCCCATCTCCGGCGTTATGATCAGCCGCGCACCAGACGCAGCCGCCTCTTCCACTAACCGCACTAGAGCATCAATATTTCGCTCTTTAGCAAACATTTCAGGCTCAAACTGCACTGTGGCGGCAAGGTATTTCATATTGTCCTCCCCGCTCGCTAGCGTGCTTGTCCAACGATAGACTTGAGGATCGAAGCGCCCAATGTATATTTTGGATCCACCATGTTGCCCAGCCGCACTCGGCCTGCCTGGGTAAGAAGCATGTAAGCATCTATTTCATCGAAATCGAACTCTGCCGCTAGCCAGCGTACCAACTCTCTGTAGGCAATCCGGGTGGCATCTTCCATGGGACGCGCTGAACCAATGGTCATGTAGAACTGTTCATTTTCCAAACGCGGCCATTTGAACGTCCAATCTTTAATCAAGTCGACCTGAACGGTGGTTACGGTAGGATGCTCGATCGCCACGCCGCACAACTCACCATCACCCTGCGCCGCATGGCAGTCACCTAGATAAAGATAGGCACCTTTGGTATGCACCGGCAGATAGATCACCGCACCTGGTGCTACATCAGGTAAATCCATATTGCCGCCGTAATAATCGGGAACCAGCGAGCTAATCGATTCAATCTCCGGTGACACCCCAATGGTGCCAATAAAAGGCTGATAAGGAAGGGTAATTTTATCGCTCCACTTCACGCCGGTTACCGCGTCAACCTCCACCTTCTTAACCCGCTCCGGTAGTGGCGCGTTGAGTAGCGCGGTATCACCGGTCGCCACTAGTCCACCAAATTCGGTAATCAGTGCTGTCGTACCACACGGCTGCGGGCCACGGGGTTTCATGTCGCGGATATAAACCGCCAGGCAATCGCCCTTCTCCGCTCCCTCTACGTAGATCGGTCCGTTCTGCGGATTGAGATACGGTAAATTAAGCAGTTCGCTGGGCTTATCGCTTTCCGAGCGCAGCTTTCCTTCGAAAGCATCATGGGTTTCAGCACTAACGATATCGCCCGGTTGGATGTGCAGAACGGGCTTGGGGTTAGGTCCAAGCGTATAGTGATACTGACCTTGAGCCGCCTCAGTTAGTTGGTGTGTAGTACCCGGCTTACCTTTGGCAACGGCGCGACGCGCCATGATGGAATGATCAAACCAATTCATTGTTCTACTCCTTTTTAGGTGCTTTCAGTCATCGCTCCAGCAACTGCAGACCGGAGCTTGAGTCATGGTTAAATGGTGTTGATGGATCTCATCCTGCTTATACAGCCAGAATTCGACGCATGGCGTCACGATCACGGAGTTGCTCCTTCGCAAGCTCATGGGTAATTTTCCCCTTATCCATGACGTAGCAGCGTTGCGCCATGGTCATGATCATGTCCAGGTTCTGCTCTACGAGGAGAATGGTTACGCCCAGCTCGCGATTGAGCTTGAGAATGTTGCGTGAAATGTCCTTTACGATGTTGGGCTGAATACCTTCCGAGGGTTCGTCGAGTAGCATAAGCTTTGGCTTGCCCACCATGGCACGGCCGATCGCAAGCTGTTGCTGCTGCCCGCCGCTGAAGGTGCCCGCTCGTTGATTAGCCCGCTCTTTCAAGATGGGGAAGAACTCATAAACCCGCTCATAGTCAACACCCTCGCCAGGCTGTTGGAGCATTTCGCCGACCTTGAGATTTTCCCAGACGGTCATCCGCGAGAAGACCTCACGCCCTTGCGGGATATAACCAATGCCCAAACGCGCACGTTCGTGAGATTCGAGCGCGCTAATATCCTTACCATCGAAACGGATAATGCCTTGTCGATTCTTGATAAGACCAATCAGCGTTTTCATTAATGTCGTCTTGCCGACGCCATTTCGACCGATGACGGCTACCACCTCGCCGCGACCCACACTCAAGCTGACCTCTTGCAGCACTGATGTGGTACCGTAGCCAGAAATGACGCCCTCTACGCTCAACAGATTTGTACTATTCGTCGTCATCGGCTGTCCCCAGATAAATACGTGCAACCTCTTCGTTAGCCTCAATCTCGTTGATCGTGCCTTCCGCAAAGATTTCACCGAAGTTCAGTACAGTGACCTTGTGGGCAATCTGGCGCACAAATTCCATGTCGTGCTCAACCGCCAAAATCGACATACCTTTGCGGTTGAGCTCTTGGATCATCTCGCCCGTGCGCGCCGTTTCTTCTGGTGTCATGCCCGCTGTCGGTTCGTCAAGAAGTAGTAAACGCGGCTCCGTGCTCACCGCCATACCGATCTCAAGCCACTGCTGTTCCCCGTGTGAGAGTTCTCCAGCAAGTTCTCCTGCTTTATCGGTAAGCCTTACAAAGGCGAGTGCTTTATCGATAGCCGCTGTCATGGAATCACCATGCAGGTGGTTCTGAACTGCGATTTGCATGTTTTGCCAAACGGAGAGTTCGGAGAAGATACCCGGCACCTGGAACTTGACGGCAATTCCCTGTTTCACGCGCTCGAAGGAACGAAGCTTGGTAATTTTTTGATCTGAAAAGTAGATCTCACCTGAGCTTGGTTGATGCTCACCGAGTACAAGCTTGAAAAACGTGCTCTTCCCAGCGCCATTCGGACCTATCAGGCATCGGATCTCACCATGCTCCATTGAGAAGTTCACATCCTGAGCAACTTTGACGCCGTCGAAATGCTTATATAATTTCTCAGTTCGCAATATGGTCACGACATGCCCTCCTTACGCTTACGAAAGCGACCAAAGAACTTGACCAGCCCCGGGATCAACCCTTCCGGCAAAAAGACCACCACGACGACCAGCAGCAATCCCATAATGACAAAGGCGTAGTAGCTACCGTAAATAGTTAGGTTCTGGAAGATGCCAAGCACTACCAAGGTGCCCACCAGCGTTGCGGTGAGGTCTTTACGCCCGCCCACTGCTACCCAAATAATGGGTAATGCGGCGGCCGCTAAATCCATATTGGATGGGCTGATGTACTGCCCCCAGGCGGTATAGAGCACACCCGATAGACCCGCTAAGCCACTTCCAATAACAAAGGCAATTAACTGATAGCGGCGTATGTCGTAGCCAAGCATTTCAGCGCGGTGCGGATTCTCACGAATTGCGACTAGCACATTGCCGAATCTCGAATTGACGAGAACCCGTAAGCCCAGATAGCAAACCACCAGCATGGCCAAAAGGAGGTAATAGAGTGGCACGCCCGAATACAGCGCGATATCTCCTCCAGCCCAAGGGATTGTTAACGGCGGCATACCGGTCATGCCATTGTCGCCACCCAGTCGGGCATCGCCGATTGCCCACTGGGACCCAGCCGTCTGTGCCATAAAGGTGGCAAATACCAGCGTGGTCGACAGGGTGACAATACCGAGGAATACGCCGCTAATTCGCCCATAAAAAAGAATGTAGCCTAGTACAGCCGCTCCCAAGCAGGACATCCCAACGCCTAGAAGCACGCCGACGATGGTCAAACCGTAGGCTGCGCCAAAGTTGATAGTGACGACACCATACGTGTACCCGGCAAGCCCAAAGAAAGCAGTCTGACCGAAACTGAGCGACCCGGCATATCCCCAGATGAGCGACAGCCCAAGCGCCATAAACACCCAGCAAAAGAAGTAAGCCGTATTACCTACACTCCAGGCATCAGCGAAAGCGGGATATACAACTGCCGCCGCAATCGTTAAGACAAAGACAATCCAAAACACTGGGCCACGCCCCAGAGTTTGCGGGCCATTGATAAGACGCAACCAGCCGGGCATTCGACCGTCCGGACGAGACGCTTTCAAATCTTCTCGTTGTAACATACCCATTTATGTACGCCCCTTGAGTAACCAGCCAGACAGGCCTTGTGGGAGAATACGGATAACCACCATGACCGTGATCAACAGTCCCACCTGCCCCATTAACTGCCCTTGCCAGCCAGTCAGAAAAGCCTTGATAACCGCGAGCGTAGCCGCTGCTGGTGCTGTACCCAGGAACACATCAGCACCGCCGACGACAACTGTCACAAAACTTTCTACTAAGAAATTGGCGCCAAGTGTCGGGACGATAGAGATCGTGGGTGCATAAAGAGCGCCTGCCAATCCCGCCAGTGCTGCCCCAAGGCCGAAGGTAAGGGAGTACATACGCCCGGTGTCGATACCCGCAGCTTTCGCCATGTGGGGTGCTTGGATCGTTGCCCGTGAGTGGATACCGAACGTCGTATGGTGAAACAGCAGATACAACCCAATAAGCAGTAGCACTGCGACACCCAGCAGCACCATTCGGTAGGTAGAGTAGCTGTAGTTACCCACCGAAAAACTGCCGAGCGGCGTGCTGATACCCGCCATACTGGATCCAAGTACGATCAGCGTGCCCTGGGTAAGGATCAGGCTAATCCCCCATGTGGCAACAATGGAGTCCAACGGACGGTGATAGAGGCGATGAATAATTGTGCGTTCAAGCACAATGCCCAGAATCCCAGCAGCAAGGCTGCCGCATACCATAGCGATGGGCAGTGGAACCCCCATGCGCGCCGTTGCCACCGTTACGTAGGCGCCGCACATAATAAACTCGCCGTGAGCCAAGTTGATGATGCCCATCATCCCAAAAATTACAGCAAGCCCCATGGCGGATAGCACCAAGAAGGCAAACGCATCCCCAAACTGATAAAACGCTGTAAATGCGAAATGTAAATATTCCATATCCAGGCTCCTGAGCAGGAAAAGCCAGCGAGGTTTCCCGCTTAATACAACTTCACAAGTCAGGCAGGGCGAAGCTCATCACCCTGCCAGGACGGTGCGTGATATTTACTCGTTTGGAGGGCTAGAAGGAGTGTACTGAGCACTTGGGTCGTTCTGGGTCAGGTCACAGCCGTTTTCACCCAGCCAGTAAGGCTCAATATTTTCCCAAGTTTCGGGAAAAGAAATCTCGTGGTTCTCATCCACTTTCGCCAGAAAGATATTGTGAGACATATGCTGGCTCCTAGGGTCTAGACACACGGTGCCGGAAGGGCCATCGAAGCAGACATCTCCCTCGGCGATAACTGCACGAAGGTCATCCTTATCGGTCGATCCATCAGCACGTTCAACCATCTGCTTATAAAGGTGCATAGCGATATAAGAGTTCGCTGCTTCCTGATTCACATAGGGCGTATCAGGGAAGCGTTCATAGAACTTCTCAACGAAAGCATTCGCCTCAGGGGTGTCAACTTCTTCAATGAAGTTCGTCGTAACGTACATGTTTGCAAGGCTTGGTGGCGCAAATCGTTTATGCTCGTAGCCCTGCCCAACATTTACCGACGAGGCCATCGGAAGTCCAAGGTTGGCAGATGCTGCCTGCTCGTAATAAGACGCCTGATTGGAGCCAACCAATAACGTCACGACAAAGTCTGGAGCTTCACCCTGAATGTTCTGAATGGTCTGCGAGAACTGGGAAACACCCAGGGGGATGAAATCCTCGCCCACTATTTCTCCGCCCTCTTCTTCTACAATCTGACGTACCCACTCCGCCGAAATCTGACCAAAGTTATAATCCGCGGCAATCGTATAGACGTTAGGGCCATACTCTTCCATCATCCAGGGAATTAGCGTCGAAAACTGCTGTTCAGGAACTGCGCCAGTGACGATCATGTTGGCGTCACACACGCCGCCTTCATACTGATTGTTATAAAACGCTAACCCATCAAATTGGTTAACAATCGGTCGGTACGCTTCCCGTGATGACGAAGCAAAACCCGCAAAAACGGTATCTACCTGATCACGCTGGAAAACCCTCCGCATCAACTCTTGGTATCGACGATCATCAGACTGAGTATCGTAAATAACAAGTTCCACCTCGCGACCAGCGATGCCGCCCGCCTCATTTATTTCCTCAGCCGCTAACTCTATGGCATTAACCTTAGCCTGCGTCACAGCTGCAAAGTTGCCGGACTGATCTTCGAGCACACCGATCTGGATAGGATCATTTGCTGAAGCGCCAGTCACTAATGAGCCCGCTAGCAACGTTGATAAGGTTGCAGTTCTCTGAATTGTTGAGTATTTCATTTGTATACCCCTGATTAAGTTTTACTTTTTTTCTTCCTCGCCGTCCTGCAGCAACACAACTCCCTAGAGGCCTCTTCATAAAATGAGAGACGACTTTTTGCTCTTGTAGCCTTTCCAATATGTTCCGCTTCGATTAACCTCAAGGAATCCGCTATGAATAGCGGTTTAACTGGGTTTCCCTAAGACGATGGATGATGTCGGCGTCTTCCTTTAGTGCCGCCACCGCGATCTCACCCGAGACAATCATTGCCGCGAAATCCTCAAGAGACAGGCGTCGGTTCATGCTCGCCGAACGCAACAGGGCAAAGGCGTCATTTACCGAAATCTCCATATCCTCAATGAGCTTGATCGCCGCCGTGCAGACGACTTGGCGCGCACGAACCTGCTGTTCCAAACGATGAAGTTTTTGCTCCGTCTCATAGCACTGATTAAACGTTTGGTAAGCAATCATAAGGCTCGCGAGAATGCCGGCCTTACGTAGCGGTTTGGTGAGATAGCCAGAGACGCGGCGCTCAATGAACCAGTTGACCGAGCTCGGGGCATCTGAGCCGATAAGTGCAATTGCCGGCCCCTGCACTCGATCTATCATGTGCGCGATATCATCAAACTGACGCCCCAACTCATCGTCAAAGAACACCAGGTCAAACGGACTATCAGAACCAGCCTCATCCAGGCTTTCATGAACGACTGGAGTGACTCCAAGCTCCACAAGGAACTGAGTCAGCACCTCTTGATCTCTTTCGGCGGCACATACAATCAATGCACGATGGCCCCTGAAGTTGCGTCGCGTGGTAACAGTCATCGCACGATCCTCAAGCCAATATTGTTTTGAGCCATGGGCGTTTTCGACTGAGCAGAGCTTTCACCACATGCTTCAGCCCAAACGAGATAAGGATCCGGGCGAACGGGTGCGTTTGCTTCTGAGATCACCTTAAACGTCGCGTCTTCACGGGATATTCCTAGCCGAACAGTCAAGTAGCTGTGATTGCTCTCAGGATCGACATGGACAATGCCCTGCGGGGCTTGGAACGACGTTTTATGCAAGGCTTTTTTCACCCGTCCGATATCAACTGAATCGGCGCCAGCCAGCGCCAAGGCAAGAAGATGAACGGTGTTGTAGGAAGCCTCTGCATCTGCACTAGGCAGAGCATCATGGCCGTAGCGTTGGCGGTAACTAGTTACAAACTGCTTGTTAATTTCTGTATCAATAGTGGAGAAGTAAACGCTGGATGCGAGATGCCCAGCACACGCCTGCGGACCAATTTGAGCAAGTTCCGGCTCGCAAAGCGTGCAGCTGCCAACAAGCGTTTTTTGAAGAGCTGCGTTCTCATCACGTGCTTTGGCAAACGCACGGTAAAACGCGTAGCTAGACTCACCGATCAGCATGTTCATAATGAAGGCAGGCCGCTTTTCGTGAATCTCTTCGATGATACGCGCCACATCCAGGTCACCGACCTGCAGGTAACGCTCAGCGATCATCTTCCCGCCATGCGCCTTGGTCAGCTCTCTGATAATGCGGCCATTTTCCCAGGCCCAGACATAGTTAGAGCCCACGAAGTAAACATCGCGAGTGATATGGGCAAGCACATGGTTCATCAGCGGTAAAACATGCTGGTTCTGAACAGCGCCTGTATAGATAACGTTATTATTGGTCTCAAAACCTTCGTAGTGAGACGGGTACCACAGCAAGCCATCGTATTTTTCAAAAATCGGGATAACTTCTTTGCGGCTGGAAGATGTATAGCAACCAATCACGTGCTTTACGCCTTCATGGCGTAGCAAGCTCCTCACGTGTGTGCTGTAGGCAGCGGTTTCACCGGCTGGCTCGCACTCGATGGGCACAAGATCAAAGGGATATCGTTTGTCCTGATTGACCTCTTCCAGCGCCAGCATCGCCCCATCACGCATTGAGCGACCAACGGTGGCGTAGGGGCCTTGGGTGGAGAAGAGTATGCCAACCGGGATATGACTGTTCATTGACTGACCGCCCTATTTCCAGACATAAAAAAGGGCTCACAACGCTACCTGACGGTAACGATGGGAGCCCTATTGCTCTGTGCACTTTCGGTGTATGCCGACGCACAACATGTCAATTGCTAAACTTAGACTGTGCCCCCCTAAACGACATTGTCAATACGTTGACGCTATTCTTAAGTCGAGGGCCGTTATCACTAAACAACTATAAATAAGATAAAGCAACAAGCGTGCCAATTAAGCAAAGCACCACAATAGCGGCTTTTAAACACGATTAATGTAGGTATTGCGCCTCTTTTTGATGCATACAGAAGAATTTATGCTGCATGAAGGTGCATTCATGTTTTCCATGCTTGCACCACTGTGACGACCAGACAGTGAGAAAAATCAGTTGTACGCGGGATCGCAAGAACACAATCACTCTTTAATCCTAGGCTTTGTGCGAAAAGTTGGCTCGCAAGCAACGGTCGATGCACGCCATGCATACCATCGCCTTAGTCGGGTAGACCGGGCGATTGCTCGACCCGGCCCCCCCCACAGATCCGAGCATGCACGATTAGCGCACTCGGCTCCTCAATCACCAGTTTCACTGAAGGCTCAGCACTGCTGCATGATCCGCGCAGCA
>JALUYN010000343.1 GCA_027012915.1 Cellvibrionaceae bacterium | reverse complement strand
CATCTCCCGACAGCGCCGCTTGCTGCCCTCGCCCGGTGAAGCGAAACCGGACTGGTGGATAATGAGTGAAGTGGCCAAACGCATGGGCTTCGACCAAGCCTTTAACTATCTCCATGAAGGCGAAGTATTCCGCGAGTACGCCATGATGACGCAACTGGATAACATCGATGGCAATACGCGAGATCTGAACCTCAGTGGTCTCACCAGCATCAGCGATGCCGAGTACGCCAACCTCAAACCGCAACAGTGGCCACTGAAAACCCCGGATCAAAAAATCGAGCACAAGCGTCTGTTTGGCGACGGCAAGTTCTTCACTCCGTCTGGGAAAGCCCAGTTTATCGGTGTCGATTTTGAAGCTCCGGCCTCGCAAACCTGCGGCGACTACCCCATGAGTTTGAACAGCGGTCGTATTCGCGATCAATGGCACACCATGACGCGCACCGGGTTGTCTTCAAGGCTTGGTGCCCACCTGCCCGAGCCCTATGTCTCTGTTCACCCCCAGGACGCCGAACACTACGGACTGGAAGACAGCAAAATCGCTCGTTTGCACAACGACTGGGGCAGCGCCCAGATTCGCGTCCACATTACCGAACGCATGACACCCGGGCAGCTGTTTATGCCGATTCACTGGACCGGCGTTCTTTCCAGTGCAGGTCGCGTATGTTCGCTGGTAAGCCCTGATACCGATAAGGTATCCGGGCAGCCGGAATTCAAGTTCACCCCCGCAGCCATAGAACCCTGGCACTACGCCAGTGAAGCCCTGTTTCTGTCACCAAGAGCCATTAGTACCGATGGTCTTGACTACTGGGTGCGCCAAAAGGTGGATGGCGGCTACCTTTACCGCGTCGCCTCACAGCTGTCCCCCAGTAAACTGGCGCAGGTTTTAAACCAGCACAGTGTTCCTCAAGATCAGACTGATGTGTCCGGTATGGGACAGGAAATTAACTTCAGCAGCCCGGAACTGGCGCAGTACCGCTATGCGCTGATGAAAAACAACCAGATTCAGAATTGCTACATAGTCGCCACTGACCTACAGAACGCGGACTACGAATGGATTCAGAATCTTCTCAACGACACCGTGGACAGCACCGTGCAAGGCTCGATTCTCAGCGGTATCGCCTCTGGTCGTCTGGCCGGCGGCCGCACCGTATGCGCCTGTAAACAGGTGGGCAAAAATACCATTTGCGAAAGCATCCGCGAGCAGGGCTTGACCTCAGTGGACGATGTCAGCGAATACACCAGTGCCGGCACGGGCTGCGGTAGTTGCGTTCCGGAAATTCAGGCAATTGTGGATGAAGAGTTGCTTAATCTGGGGGTAGCACTATAACCTAGCGTCCCAATATTAACGCCAGGAAGAACTATGAGTACTGATACCCAAACTGAACTGGAAGCCGCCGCCTTTCGCCGTTTGCTGGCCCACTTGGATAAGCGCAAAGACGTTCAGAACATCGATCTGATGATTCAAGCGGGGTTCTGTCGTAACTGTTTGAGCAAATGGTATATGGCGGCAGCGGAAGAACGCGGTGTGGAGATGGACTACGACCGCGCTCGCGAAGTGGTTTATGGAATGCCCTACGGCGAGTGGAAAGATAAATACCAGCAGGAAGCTACCCCAGAGCAAATGGCAGCCTTTGAAGCGACACAGAAAAAATAGCCTCCGCAATCATAGCAGCTGCCATGTCCAATATAGCCTCTCTTAAACTTGAACAGTTGATTGTTTACCCCGTTAAATCCTTACGGGGTATTGTCGTGGAGCAGTGGCCTATTTCGGAACAGGGACTGGCCTTTGATCGCCACTGGATGCTGGTGATGCCCAACGGCCGCTTTGTCACCCAGCGACAATTGCCTCAAATGGCCTTGATCGACACTGCTATCGAAGGTTCGCAACTGATTCTGAGCCTCAGCGGATACGGGTCGGTGAGCGTGCCACTGAAGTCTTCGAACAACCAATCCGACAGATTTTCTGCTCAGGTGTGGCGCGATGAATGCGACGTACATGAAGCCAGCGAGGCCGCATCGCAATGGCTCAATAAAGCACTGCAACCGCCCCAGCCCCTGCGCCTTGTGCGGATGAGCGATAATGCCCAACGTCCGCAATCACAGCCGGAGCGATTTGGCGCAGAAACCAGAACCCTGTTTGCCGATGCCGCGCCGTTCCTGATTGCCAACACCAGCTCCCTGGATGCCCTCAATCGCCACTTGCAGTCAAAAGGCTACATTGACGAAGCGCGCCCAGAGAAAGACATGCGCCGCTTCCGACCCAATTTGGTGGTCAGCGGACTGGACGCCTTCGACGAACACAATTATCAGTCGCTGCAACTGAACGGTTTCAACTTCCGACTCGTAGATCACTGTGAGCGCTGCATTATCACCACGATCAATCCGGATACAGCAGACAAGGATCCAGACATGGAAACTTATCGCGAGTTGGCAAAAATCAACCCAATGCCGGAAAAACCCAAAGCTCCGGCATTTGGTGTCAACGCCACGCTAGCGCTCGAACCGAATCAACCTACCGAGATCAGCATCAACAGGTAGCGTCTGACCTCAACACTGAAATTACTGCATGAATTTGTCACTATTCCACGGTGTGCCCGCTGGCGCACGCTATATGATTCTGTCTGCTCTGGGCTTTGCCCTGATGGCAGCCTGCGTTAAACAGGCGAGTCAGTACGGTATTCCAGTACTCGAGATTGTGGCCTTTCGTGCACTCGTTTCCCTGCTGCTCAGCTATCTGGATATCAAACGCAAAAGGTTATCGCTTTGGGGATATAACAAACCGCTTTTGATCGCCCGGGGCGCGGTGGGCGCTTTGGCACTGATGTGTGTTTACTACGCCATTACCGTATTGCCCCTGGCGGAAGCAACTATTCTGCAATACCTGCATCCCGTATTCACCGCGCTGCTGGCTTTGCTCGTTCTGAAAGAGGCAATTCAGCGCTCAACACTCTGGTGCATTGCACTCAGCCTGGCAGGTTTAGTAATACTGCTGCTGCCAGGCCTTGTACCCCTGAGTACGCTGGGGTTTTCGTGGATCAGTTACGGTGCCGCACTGGCCGGAGCCCTCGGCAGCGCCATCGCCTATGTTTTAGTGCGCCGCCTGAGTCAGACCGAAGACGCCTCAGTCATTATCTTTTACTTCCCCTTGATCACCCTGCCGGTTTCTCTGGTATTTCTGGGAGACAACTTCGTCGTGCCATCAATCGAGGCATTACTCGTACTGATCCTTGTGGGCGTGTTCACTCAAGTGGGTCAGGTTGGACTAACCAAAGCCATGCAGCATGAGACCGCGGGCAAGGCCACGGCGTACTCCTATATACAAGTCGTATTTTCCATTGCACTGGGAATAGCTTGGTTTGGAGAGACTCCGGACGAGCGCACCGGCATCGGTGGCGCACTAATTATTGGCGGTGCGTTAATTAACGCAGCTTGGAAACGCTGAGCAAAATTCGACCAAAACAGCTCCAACAGTCACAATCGTCAGTTGAGCTCCGTGAGCCGGCAAGGTATGTTGCTGCGCCCGGTATTGTCGATACCGACAAAATAACCACAAAAACCCGAACTTTCGAGCCCATTTTGAGCCTATGAAGCTTTCAACGATAGTCAGCGAGCTACTTACCGATTTCCGCCTGAAAGACATCCTGAAATCCGGATTGCTGAAAATCACCGCACTGCTGATACTGGCCGCCTGGGTAGTACCCGCAGCGTTCGACAGTTACCTGCACCCCGACAGGACCTTCTTCGTCCAGCTCTTTAACCCAACCACACTGGATATCTATCTGCGCAGCAGTATCAGCATCCTTTTCGGCGGTTTGGGCTTGCTGACCATTTTGGGGTTTAACCGCATTGACAAGCAGCATCAGGATCTGATGTTTGAGCGGGCCAAACTCAGTCAAATTATCGAATCCGGTCCCCAGTGCATCAAGACGGTGGCCAAAGACGGCTCACTGATTGAAATGAACCCGGCCGGCTTGATGATGATTGAAGCTGAGTCTCTGAACTTAGTTCAAGGGCAATCGGTGTACAACCTTATCGCCGAGGAAGACCGCGACGCCTACATCGATTTCAATAAGCGCATTTTCGATGGCCATTCTGAGGTCACAACCTACGACATCGTCGGTCTGGAAGGCACCCGCAAGCGCGTCGAGAGTCACGCGGTCCCACTGTTTGATGACAATGGCCAAGTGCGAGCACATCTGGCAATGACCCGCGATATCACCCAGTCTCACAAACTCGCCGAAGAGCTCAGCTATCAAGCCAGCCACGACATGCTGACCGGACTGATCAATCGTCAGGAATTCGAACGACGCCTGGAAAATACCCTCACCCTGGCCATCACCGACCAAAGTCATCACGCCATCTTTTTTATCGATCTTGATCAGTTCAAGCTGGTGAACGATACCTGTGGCCACATGGCTGGCGACGAACTGTTGCGACAAGTGGCGGCAATCATGACCCATCAGGTGCGTCAGCAGGACAGCGTGGCCCGTATGGGCGGCGACGAGTTTGCCATTCTGTTGCAGTACTGCTGCCTGGACGAAGCCCGCAATATTGCCGAGAAACTGCGTCAGGAAGTAGAAGCTTTTATATTCCCCTGGGAGGATCGCCAGTTTAAGGTCAGTACCAGCATCGGGATTGTCGGTATCGATGAATACGACAACAGCGTTGGCGTGATACTGCGAGACGCCGATACCGCTTGCTATCTGGCCAAGGAAATGGGGCGCAATCGTGTACACCTGCACCAGGAAGACGACGATGAAACCGATCGCCACGTCAATGAAATGCAGTGGGTCTCACGTGTTCACGAAGGCATTGAAAAGCAATCGTTTGAGCTGTACGCGCAGCTGATTGAGAATCTCAGCGATTCGGAGAGCGACAAGCATGCGGAACTTCTGCTGCGCTATCGCAACGAAGATGAATCTCTCTCCCCTCCCGGGGCCTTCTTGCCAGCTACTGAACGCTATGGTGTCTCACCAAAACTGGATCGCCATGTTATCACTACTACACTGAGTGTTCTCGAGAGCAATCCGATACTGCTGCAATACGTCGATCTGTTCAGCATAAATCTCTCCGGTTTGTCTCTGGGCGACGATGAATTCTTACAATTTGTGAAGGAACAGTTTCAGAAACACCCGACACTGCCCGGAAAGATCTGTTTTGAAATTACGGAAACTGCAGCCATTGGCAACCTGAACAACGCCATGCGTTTTATTCAGGCATTAAAAGATATCGGCTGTCGCTTTTCTCTGGATGACTTTGGCAGTGGTCTGTCGTCTTTTGGCTACCTCAAGAGCCTACCGGTGGACTATTTGAAAATCGACGGGTCGTTCGTGAAAAATATCGTTAACGATGCAATTGATCTGGCCATGGTGCGCAGTATTAATGATATCGGCCATTTGATGAACAAGAAAACCATCGCTGAGTACGTGGAAAATGACGCGATAAGAGAGAAACTGAAAGAGCTAAATATCAACTACGCCCAAGGCTACGGCATAGCGAAACCCATCCCCATGAGCGATTTAATCGACTTGGCCGAACAACAACACAAGCAGGCGGTTTAAACCCGCCTGCATCACTCCTTTTATCTAGTTCCGCGCCGCTATGGCATCAGCAATAGCCAAAGTGCGCTCGGCCTCATCGGCGTGCAGGTTCTCCACCAGCTTGCCATCCAACACCGCCACGCCTTTGCCTTCAGCCAAGGCCTCCTGCCACACCTCTTGAATACGTCGCGCCTTGTCGACGTCTTCGGCGCTGGGCCCAAATACGCGATTGGCCTGAGTCAATTGCGCGGGGTGAATCAGGGATTTTCCGTCGAACCCCAAATCACGGCCCTGCTGACAAATTCGGACAAAGCCGTCGCTATCTTTAATATCCAGATAGACCCCATCAATAATATCCACCTGATGACAACGAGCTGCCAATACACATTGGCTGAGAGCGCTGATAAAACCAACGCGATCCGGGGTATGGGGAATACGCATTTCCTTGGCCAGATCCGATGTTCCCATCACAATGGCTGTTAAAGTAGAGTGAGCAGCAGCAATCTGCTGAGCATTGGCAACGCCCAGTGGCGTTTCAATCATTGGCCACAGTCCCAACTTGCGAGTGGTGTTTTGCTCGATCAATGCCGCCACTGTCTGCACCTGCTCAGCGGATTCTACCTTGGGCATACAGATACCATCAAAATCCACATCGGCCTTGAGCAGGGCCAGTAAATCATCCTTTCCCCAAGGCGTGGCGAGAGGGTTAATACGCACCACCAATTCGCGATTGCCGTAGCCACCCTGACGCAAACTGTCAATCACCTTATCACGAGCCTCGGCTTTAACATCCGGCGCGACCGCATCTTCAAGATCAAAGATGACCACGTCCGTATCCAACCCACGAGCCTTTTCCATTGCTCGGGCATTAGCCCCTGGCATATACAAAACGGAACGACGTGGACGAAGTACGGATAATTCTACTGCCTGGGACATTGGGATCACCTGGAACCTTGTGAATGACAAAGCCGGCATTGTAACTTTTCGAATCATGGCTTTGAAATAAAAAGCACAGGTGGTTGCCGTACACTGGCCTAATGCAATAAGTTGCAGTATCACTGCACTGACAATAACAACAATGACCGGAGCAACAGAAAGCATGCCAATTTGTCACAACCAAGGCGCCGCCATTCACTACGAAGTTCACGGCAGCGGCAAACCCGTTGTATTGATTCACGGCGTCGCCGTTAATTTCGCTACAAATTACGCAGCCTTTGGCTGGACGGAACTGCTCACAGAAAACGGATTTCAGGTAATCGGCCTGGATCTGCGCGGACACGGAGCCAGTGACAAACCACAAAGCAGCGCGGATTATTCCAGCGCCATTCTCGCCTCTGATGTACTTGCCGTGCTCGATGAATTGAGTATCGAGCAGGCTGCCGTCGTAGGTTACTCTCTGGGCAGTGCTATCACACTGTACCTGGCCCAGCATTTTCCAGAACGAGTCAGTAAAGCCATCCTGATTGCTACCGGCGATGGCTTAATTGGGCTGGGAGACCATTCCATTGCCAGTACCGGTGCTGATTTGAAAGAAGCAGTCTCCCGCGATGAGTATCCCAAAGATCTGCCCGCTCATGTGGCCACCTATTGGAACTTTGTGGAACACAGCGGAGGTTGCCGAAAGGCTGTAGCCGCACTGATGGATGGCGAATTCGAACCCGCCACTGCGCAACAGGCAAGCCAGATCCATGTCCCCACGGTGGTCATCAGCGGAGCTCTGGATCTGGTGTTGGGCCAGGGATCTGAGCTGGCCGCGTCCCTCGGGAATTGTCGCTACATCGAGATTGCCGAGGCCGATCACTTCAACCTGGCACTGCTGGACGAAGTGAAAAGCGAAGTGACCCACTCTCTGACGAATTAACGTCGACAGGTCCTAGCAGCAGGCTGTATCCAACTCGGCTTCGACCGCCTCGGATTTGCGACACCCTTCGTGGGTGCGCAACTGTTTCAGATAGGCCTCCAGCGCGGGAAAGAAGGCGAGCGTGCCAGAGCGCTCCAGCGCATCAACGACAAAGAACATCATGATGTCTGCGCCACTGAGACGATCACCCACCAGATAACGACGATTTTCCAGCGCGCTGTTCAAATAGCCCAGCACTTTGGCGGCCTCCGCTTGGGCGTAATCTTCCAGGAAGTTGGTTTTAGCCCCATCTCTCTGTAAGAACATACGCAACAACAAAGGGACCATCGCTGAACTTTCCGCAAAGTGGATCCACTGCAGGTATTCAGCGAACTCCTGGGTGCCTCGGGCCGGGGCCAGGCGATCGGGGGCGTACTTGTCGATCAGCTGCTCAACGATTGCTCCGGATTCCGCCAATACCACGCCATCCTCTTCAATGACCGGGGATTTACCCAGCGGGTGGATCTGCTTCAACGAATCCGGCGCCAAATTGCTTTCGGCATCCCGTTGATAGGCCTCGATTTTGTAGGGCTGCTCCAGCTCTTCCAACAACCAGATGATGCGCTTGGAGCGCGATTTATTAAGATGATGCAGTGTAATCATGGTGCCTAGCTCCTCAGATTGAACATATATTTTCCACAATATAGTTTTGCACCAACTAAAATAAAAGCCCTGCCTGCAATCCGTTTGCGCCAGATTACCGTATCCCACTGCGCACCAATTGCTTATCGGTGGAAACTTGTTCACCTGAAGCAAGGCCGCCGGCGCTCAATTGGCCGGCAGCCAGTGAATCTGCGCCCAATATTTGCTATCCTTGCGCCCGCAAAATTCAACCCCTGACTGAGACCATCAATGATCACTCTTTACGGTATCCCGAACTGCGACACAGTGAAAAAAGCCCGCACCTGGCTGGACCAAAATAACGTGGAGCACCAATTCCACGATTTCCGCAAAGACGGTGTGGACGCAGCACAAGTAAAACAATGGATCGCCGACCTGGGGGTTGATACGCTCATCAACAAACGCAGTACCAGCTGGAAAGCACTGAGCGATGAACAAAAGAGCGGCTTAAATGACAGCACTGCATTGGAGCTGATCCTGAAAAGCCCCACGCTGATCAAGCGACCACTGCTGGACAAAGACGGCGAGCTACAAGTGGGCTTTAAAGCTGCTACTTACGAAACAACATTTGCCTGATTACTGATTTCTACGACTACTGATTACTGGAATAGAACCATGACTCAACTGTACGCACTCGGCCTTGGCGTCGGCACCCAAAATAACAACGGCGATTGGCTGGAAGTTTTCTACCAAAAGCCTCTGTTGAATCCATCCGACGATACTGCCGCTGCGGTAGCCAATGTTCTGGGATATAGCGAAGGCAATCAAACCATCGATATCGCGGCAGATAAGCTCGAAGAACTGGCTCGCGCACTGGACTCTGCCGGAGCAGCCGATCAGGCGGCTATCGCCAAGTCCTTTGCCAACAGCAAGCGCCCTCTGGTTGCCACCCTGCTGGCGGCTGACGAAGCACCCACCTCCGTGCCCGAGGGCTACCTGAAGCTTCACCTGATCTCCCATCGTCTGGTCAAGCCTCATCAAACCAGCCTGGCGGGCCTGTTTGGTGTACTGCCCAACGTAGCCTGGACCAATCAAGGCGCTGTTGATCTGGCTGAGCTGCCTGAGCGTCAGCTGCAAGCCCGCTTGAATGGCGAGCTGCTGGAAGTTTCCTGTGTCGACAAATTCCCGAAAATGACCAATTACGTAGTACCTGCCGGTGTGCGTATTGCCCACACCGCGCGCGTACGTTTAGGCGCTTACCTGGGCGAAGGCACCACCATCATGCACGAGGGTTTCGTTAACTTTAACGCTGGTACTGAAGGCCCAGGCATGATCGAAGGCCGTATCTCTGCCGGTGTATTCGTCGGTAAAGGATCCGACCTGGGTGGCGGTTGCTCCACCATGGGCACTTTGTCTGGCGGTGGTGATATTGTCATCTCCGTTGGCGATGAGTGCCTGATTGGCGCCAACGCCGGTATCGGTATCCCATTGGGTGATCGCTGCACGGTAGAAGCCGGCCTGTACATCACTGCTGGAACCAAGGTCGCCGTACTCGATGACAAAGGCGAGCTGGTTGAACACGCCAAGTGTCGCGATCTGGCCGGCAAAGCCGACCTGCTGTTCCGTCGCAACTCCGTCACTGGTGCTGTTGAGTGCAAAACCAACAAGAGCGCTATTGCCCTGAACGAAGAGCTGCACGCGCACAACTAAGAACCAGAGCACCTGGCACAGCCGCGCCGTAGGTTAGCTAGAGCGCAGCGATAGCTAATAACGGTGTCGGCTATCGCTGCGCTCTAGCCGACCTACGCATAATTTAAGGCGCTCTGCCATGACCGAAATGACCCCCACCCTCGAACTGGCCTGCGATCTGATCAGCCGCCGCTCCGTCACCCCGGAAGACGCCGGCTGCCAGGAATTAATGGCCAAGCGACTCGAGGCGATTGGTTTCCATTGCCAACACCTGCGCTTTGACGATACCGACAACCTTTGGGCGGTGCGTGGCGACAGTGGCCCCATCTTTTGCTTCGCCGGGCATACCGATGTGGTTCCTACCGGACCAGAAGCCAACTGGCAAACGCCTCCCTTCGAACCCACCTTTGTAGACGGCATGTTGCACGGGCGCGGCGCGGCGGATATGAAAGGCAGCCTGGCCTCGATGATCATCGCCTGCGAAGAGTTTGTCGCCAAACACCCCGATCACAAAGGGCGCATCGCGTTTTTGATCACCAGCGACGAAGAGGGCCCGGCTACTAACGGCACGGTCAAGGTGGTCGAATGGCTGGAACAACACAACGAGAAAATCACCTGGTGCCTGGTTGGGGAACCCTCGAGCACAGCTGAGACAGGCGATACCATTAAGAACGGTCGCCGTGGCTCCCTGGGTTGTGAGCTGACCGTGAAAGGCATTCAGGGGCATGTGGCCTACCCGCATCTGGCGGAGAATCCCATTCACACCTTCGCACCGGCGTTGACTGAGCTGGCCGCAGAGCACTGGGACCATGGCAACGACTTTTTCCCTGCCACCAGTTTTCAGGTTTCAAACCTCAATTCAGGAACCGGCGCGACCAATGTAATCCCGGGTGAGGTGCAGGTTGTATTCAACTTCCGCTTTTCCACAGAGCTGACCGAAGAAAAGCTGAGACAGCGCACCGAGGCCATTCTCGACAAACACAATCTCAACTACGACATTAATTGGAAGCTTAGCGGCCATCCGTTTCTGACTTCCGAAGGCCCTCTGGTAGAAGCCGCCGTTGAGGCGATCAAGTCCCAGGGAAATATTGATACCGAATTGTCCACCGCAGGCGGTACTTCCGATGGTCGCTTTATTGCTCCTACCGGCGCGCAAGTTGTTGAGCTGGGCCCGGTGAATGCCACCATTCACAAGGTGGATGAATGCGTCAACGCCGAAAGTTTGAATACTCTGTCGCGCATCTACGAGCGCATTCTGGAAAACCTGCTGGCATCCTGATGATTAAAACGCCTCCCAATTAGGGGGCGTTTTCAAATCTACAGGAGCAAGATTGACAGTGACGTCACACAGGAACCACTCTTATGGCTCGACTTCCCAAATTCCCCAAACTGCCAAAACTGGTCACCAATGCCAACCACTCTGTCAGCCTGGCAGAGCTCGGGGTAAGAGGCAGCTTACGCCTGACTCAAACCCTGATTCAGGTGTATCCGCGGGCGACCAAATGGTTGATTCGTCGTCAGCGCCCGCCTGCTCGCGAAGTTCGCGAACTGTTTGAGGCACTGGGAGCCACCTACATCAAGTTCGGCCAATTTATTGCCAGCTCACCTTCAGTGTTCCCCACCGAGTATGTGGAAGAATTTCAGCTGCTGCTGGACCAGACAGAGAAGATTCCATTTCATAAGATTCAACAGATCATCGAGAAAGATCTGGGTAAACCTCTGGATCAGGTGTTCAGCCATTTTGATGCAGAACCACTGGCCTCGGCGTCTATCGCTCAGGTTCACGCTGCGGTCCTCGCCAGTGGTGACGACGTAGTCGTAAAAGTTCAGAAGCCCGGTGTAGCCACCGAGATCATGGTGGATTTGCACACGGTGTATCTGATGACCCGCCTGCTGGAACTGATTCTACCCAATCTCGACAAGGACGCCATCGCCGGTATCATCGAGGAAATGTATCAATCGATGATCGACGAGTGTGACTTTATTAAGGAAGCCCAGAACCTCAAAGAGTTCCGTCAATTCCTGCGCGCTACCGGCAACACCGAAGTACTGGCACCCAAGCCTTACGCCGAAGCCTCGAGCACGAAAGTACTCACCATGGAGCGCCTCTACGGGTGTTCCCTGGCCGATCAGGAAGCGCTGGCAAAGCACCCGGGTAATCCCGCTCAGGCACTGTTCAATGCGCTGAACACCTGGTTTGCCAGCTTGACCGCCTGTGACTTTTTCCATGCCGATCTGCACAGCGGCAACATGCTGCTGCTCAACGACGGCCGCGTCGGTTTTATCGATTTCGGCATGGTAGGACGCGTTAAAAAGGAAGCCTGGGAAGCCATGTTCAACCTGTTTAACGCCATTGGATCTGAGAACTATCGCGGTATTGCCGAATCCATGCTGGCGGTGGGTATCACCCGCGACGAGGTAGATATTGATCGCCTGACCGTGGACATCCGCAACCTGTTTATGTCCATGAATCAGGTGCAGCCGGATATGATGATGGAAAACCTGTCTCTGCAAAAAACCGACGCAATTAACGACATGATGATTCAGCTGGGCGAGATTGGCAAAAACTACGGTATTCGATTCCCGCGCGCCTTTACGATGCTACTGAAGCAATTCCTCTACTTTGATCGCTACATTCAGATACTGGAGCCCGGCGCCAGCATGTTCGATAACCCCAATATCGATATGTTGCAGTAGTTGGGAACCAAAGCTGGCAGGTATGACAGCAGTGCGCGAAAGCGGGAATCTCCGACTACGAAGCTGCTCCTCAATACCCGGTAATAAACGACACCAACTTATGCCGCATAGGCTCCG
>JALUYN010000342.1 GCA_027012915.1 Cellvibrionaceae bacterium | reverse complement strand
ACAGCGGCCGACCCCTAAGCCCGGCAAAGCTGATGACACCCTGCTTCGCGGCGATTTTTCTCGCGGGACTGTGTCGCAGCCTGATGGTAGTTCTGCTGCCACAATGGCATGAACTCTGGCTAAATCTCAGCAGTGCACTGTGGCTGTGCGCATTTGCGGGATTTATCTGGGTCTACACCCCCATCCTCACTCGTCCACGCATAGACGGAAAGCCCGGGTAAACCCGGGCCATAACACTGCGACGATACTTACCCCCTCTGGGCTACCCCCTTTTCTTTGCTACACGCTGTACAAAACCTGATCCACATCAACATTTATTTTACTCAATAATTAACAATAGCCCCTGTCTGAATACGGGTATAACTATGAGTAAAAGTAAAGACGACAAGCCACTGGTGTACGCATGCTCGGGGTGCTCCAAAGTGGCGCAAACGGCCAATGACATGGCGTTGAGTATGAACGCCTCCGGCGCGGCGGAAATGTCCTGTATTGCTGGCATCGGTGGCAATGTGAAACCGCTGGTCAAAAAAGCTCAGTCGGGGCGCGAGATTATCGCTATCGACGGCTGCCCCCACCAATGTGTGCGGCGCTGCCTGCAGGAGCGTGGTATCGAACCCACCTATCACTTTGAACTGACCGCCATGGGTATCAAGCGCGACGATTCAAGACCTGTGAGTTTGATTGAAAGCAGTAAGGCCCTGAAGACCATCCATATGGCATGCGGTTTGGCTTCTGCTTACCACTGATCGAAGTACGTAGAATCAAGAAGGGGCGGAGCAGCAAGCTGCACCGCCCCCTTTCGCTTTGTAAGCCTACTTCTCTGGCTTAAAGCTTGTGAGATGAGCTACCGCGTCATCCACCGTAAAACTGCCCGGCCGTTGACGTGAAGGAAACTTGTTAAATGTCTGGGCGAACTGCAACGCCTTGGCAGATCCGTAGAAAATCCAGGCACTGTTATTCTCCCACCAGGTGTTGTACCCATTGGAATCCGTGTCGGCGCGCTCATAGGGGTCGCGACGCAGGTGGAACAGCTTTGGAATACGCAGTTTCACAAACGGATCACGCCATACATCGAAGCGCTTGGCCCGCTGCTCGGCGTAAACCACTTTCCAATCCTTAACACGAATGCCCACTAACTGACCGTCGTCACTGAAGTACAAGAATTCTTCGCGAGGCCCTTTGTCGGTCTTGCCGCTCAGGTGCGGCATAAAGTTGTATCCATCGAGGTGAACTTTGAAATCGCGGTCACCCAGCGTATGGCCTTTGCGCAGTTTCTTCTTGATCTTGGGCTCACCCACAGCAGCCATCAGAGTCGGCACCCAATCCAGGTGAGACATAATCTGATTGGATACTTGCCCCGCCGGAATCTGCTCGGGCCAACGCACAAATGCCGGCACTCGGTAACCCCCTTCCCAGTTGGTATTCTTCTCACTGCGGAATGGTGTGATACCCGCATCTGGCCAGGTGTTGTAATGCACGCCGTTATCCGTGGAATAAACCACAATGGTGTTGTCGGCAATGCCCAGCTCGTCTAGCTGTTTCAGCATGGAACCCACCAGTTCATCGTGAGCCACCATAACGTCGTTGTAGAAGCCCTGCCCTGACTTACCCAGGTGTTTCTTGGCAGGATGGGTCCAGAAGTGCATACCAGTGGTATTCAACCAGACGAAGAAGGGCTTGTCGGCCTTGTGGGCCTTGTCGATAAAGCGCTTGGCGCCATCGGCAAATTCTTCATCCACAGTTTCCATGCGCTTGCGATTGAGCGGACCAGAGTCCTCTACCTTGCCATCGGCGAAGGAGTGAATAACACCGCGAGGGTTGGCCATTTTGTGGAACCAGGCATCGGTGGGATAGTCCGGACTCTCTGGCAACTCTTCGGCGTTCAAGTGATACAGGTTGCCGAGAAATTCATCGAAACCATGATTGGTAGGCAGAAACTCGTTGCGATCGCCCAGGTGGTTCTTGCCAAACTGAGCCGTGGCGTAACCCATGGGTTTGAGCATTTCCGCCAGTGTCGGATCTTCTTTTTGCAAACCGGTTGGCGCCCCCGGCGTTCCCACCTTGGTCAAACCGGTGCGCACCGGGTGTTGGCCGGTAATAAAGGCTGAACGTCCGGCTGTACAGCTCTGCTCACCGTAGTAGTCGGTGAACATCACGCCTTCTTTTGCCAGACGGTCAATATTCGGTGTTTGATAACCC
>JALUYN010000341.1 GCA_027012915.1 Cellvibrionaceae bacterium | reverse complement strand
GTCGCTTTGTACTGGATTACTACCGCCTGACAGCGGATAAGCGTTTGATGTTTGGTGGTGGTACCAACTATTCCGGCCGAGATTCAAAGTCTGTTGCCAATGAGTTGCGGCCTGCGATAGAGCGCACTTTCCCGCGGTTAAAAGGAGTGGAGATCGAATACGAGTGGACTGGTATGGCGGGTATTGTTATTAACCGCATACCGCAGCTGGGCAGATCAGGTGAAAACGTATTCTATTGTCAGGGGTATTCGGGGCATGGTGTTGCGACGTCCCACATTATGGCGGAAATCATGGGCAATGCGATTCACGGTAACCTCACAGAATTCGATCTGTTTGCAGGCATGTCTCACTATCGGATTCCGTTGAATGAGTGGTTTGGTAATCAGGCCCTTGCTCTGGGAATGTTGTACTACAAGTTTATGGAGAATTTTCGGTAGGGGGATTCGTTATCTCCGTGACGGCGGGGATACCGTTCAGGAGCGTCCGAGATTCATAAGGTTCCTGCTTGCGCGGGAATGACCGGTGCTTCGATTCTTCATTTGAAAAGATTCGTCGTCCCCGCGAAAGCGGGGACCTCATCAATCGAGCAAAATAACGAACTTAACTCCCCTCCAGTGCCATCAGCCATACCGCCCAGCTTAGGCTATGGGCAACGCCGGCGACCCAGAAAAACAACCACCATTTAACCAATTGGCGCTGCCTGTTGTAGAGGCTGATAAATACCATTGCCAAGGGATAGATCATCACCAACAGAAGAGATAGAGGCGGTAAAACCGTGCCAAATCCGGGGCGCAGGTTGTAGAACATTATCGTGCTGGCGATCAGTGACAGTCCCAGAAGTATCGCAATATCGCGATGAAGGTCCTTTTTTATAAACAATGCCAGTAGCACGGCCCCGTAAAGTCCGAGCGCTATGTATGGCAGTTTTAAAATTCCTGGCACCTGAATCAGTTGCTCTGGAAACAGCTTCCAAAGGTTCATAAGAGAGTAATCCGTGGGGTTATTTATTGATGTTGTTTTTTGTACGCCGAGGGTGAGCTGCCCGTCCAGCGAATAAAAGCGCGGCGAAAATTCGATATGTCGTGAAAACCCACCATGTCGGCGGCTTGGTTGATAGTGATGGCAGGATTTCGCAGGTAGGTTTCGGCCAGTTCGCGTCGAGTATCATCAAGTACAGCCTGGTAGGTAAACCCTTCGTCGGACAGGCGGCGGCGAAATGTGCGGGGGCTCATGTGGAAATGCTCTGCACACAAGTCCAGTGAAGGAAAGCCCGGCTTGGTGGCCAGCAGATGCTTGCGAACCTTGTGGTGTAAACCCTCGCCTGTTTCCATTCGCGCCAGCATCTCGTTGCACTGCTGCTCAAACAGTTTCAGCATGACCGGATTGGCATACTCGGGCTTGGCGTCAAGCAGCGCGATAGGAAACATGGCCCGGCTTTTGGGCATGTCGAAGCGTACATTGCAGCGCAGTACTCTCTGGTAGAAATCACCGTAATCCGGTTTCGGGTAGTTGATGTGTACTTCGGCGTCGATTTCATCCACATGCAGCAGGTGCCGGGAAGCGCTCAATAGCGCCGAGAAAAACACCTCTGTGTCTGTTATGGCATCCACCAGGTAGTCGCGCCCATGGGCGTATTCAATGACCAACTGCTCGCCTTCCTCGTAGATGTTGAGGGCTTTGTCGTTTACCAGTCGATAGTATTTGGTCAGGATTTCCAGGGCCTGGCGAATACTGCGGCAGCTGAGGATGGCATACCCCAGTGGGCCGTGCGCGGTGAGCGTGATTTTGTCGCCATAGTAGAGTGGAAACTGTGGCAATCCGGTCATGGTTTTTGCCTGAGCGTGCAGTTTCCGAAATGGCTTGGAGGGTATGCGAATATGGGGATTGCCGAGCTGCGAATCATCCAATTGAGCGTGCTGGCTCAGTGCTTCCCTGTCCGCCCCGAGCTCGGCTGCCACATCGATCAAAATGGCGGCATGGCTGATGGGGAAATCGCGATGGGTCATGATGTTGTTGTAATCAGTGTCTGTTATTCGAGTTTTTAGCGTCGGTTAATAGCGTTTGTTATGAGTATTTATTGCGCATAAAGCGCTTGATTATTTTATCGACGATTATGGCCCGATATGACCATTAATTGATACAAGATAACCTTGAGAAGCCGTTGTTGGCAAGCAAAACTTGAAGGGCTTCGGTGATAGCGGAGCAGACA
>JALUYN010000340.1 GCA_027012915.1 Cellvibrionaceae bacterium | reverse complement strand
AGTTACATTTGCAGTCGCCTGCGGGCGCATTAGCAACCAGTTGTCGATCAGTTGCTGGCAATAAAACTCTACGGCTTGTGGGCTCTGAGTATCCTGGTTCCAGTGGCTGGCTTGAGTGCGCAAATGATCCAGCGCGTCAGTGCATTGATTGACCTGGCTCTGGAGCAGCAAGAGATCGGGCTTCAAGGCGCTGTCTTCGGATTGTTCATCCAGCATTTCGTGGAGCAGGGCTTTGATGGTGGTCAGGGGAGTGCTGAGCTCGTGAGATGTTCCAGCGGCGAGAGTGGCAACCGCCAGCAGTTGTTCGTCGCGTAGACGATCTTCCCTGAGTTGTGTGAGTGTTTCATTCTGTTGGCGTAGAGATTCCGCCATGCGCACTACAAAAAAGGTAATGAGCCCAGCACTGACCAAAAAGTTAAACCACATGCCGATGGTGTGTGCACTAAAGCCACTGCCGGGCATGTGTGCGCTGTGGCCCGCATGAGTTGCGTGAGGCGCTATGTCGGGCAGCGGCACTCGATAGAAAAATAGCAGTGTATAGCAGGCCAGAGAAAACAGCATCAATGGCCAGGCTGCACGCCAGTTTAGTGTGGCGGCAGCGATACACAGGGGAACCAGGTAGTAGGATACAAACGGATTGTCTGCCCCGCCGCTGAAATAAAGCAGCAAGGTAATGCCAACAATATCGATCAGCAGTTGCCCGATGAAAGTTGCATCGGCGGTGTGAGGGTGCAGACGCAGCTGCAGCAGCGTGACCACATTGATTAAGGTGAGCCCGGAGATTACCCATAGCATTGGCCGGTAGGCGAGCATCATATTCAGCTGCCAGTAACTGACCGCCAGAGCAAAGCAGACGATAAATAGAAACAGGCACCGAACCATCAACAGGCGTCTCAGGTTTTGCGCGGGAGCGGCGGTACTTAAATTAAACGATGACATGAACTCATTATAGAAGGGGTCGGAGTAGCGAAGCTACTCCGACCCCGGAGTGTTAACGGGCGGTTGGTTTTGAATTTTAGTCCCTAGAAGTGGTAAGTGGCACCCAGATTCAAACTGCGACCCGTGCCGTAGAGGCGCTCACCCACTGCGATGTCGGCGTTGCCCATCGCTCGGTTGTAGCCGGCCAGGTGATCCTGATAGCGCTTGTCGGTCAGGTTGTCGACGGCGGCGCGCAATTGTAGTTGATCGTTAACATTGTAGGACGCCTTAATGTGCCACAGGCTGTAGCCACTGGTTTCCTCTTCGCCGTTGTACTCCGATACCTTGTCCTGCTTGTCGAAGATCTGGTTGATCAGGCTCAGCTGCCAATCTGCTTCGCGGTAGTTGAGAGCCAAAGTGTTGTTCATGGGAGCAATACGATAGAGGTTGTCGCTTTCCCCATCATCGCGTTCGCCACGCACGTAACTGAGATGGCCGTTGATGCTGATATTGTCGTTGAGCGCCATGCCATACCCCAGCTCACCGCCGTAGAGCTTGGCGTCGATGTTGTTGAACTTCAGATTGGCCATACCCGCGCCTTCCGGAGTGCCCTGAATGTAATCTTTTACCTTGCGATAGAAACTGTGCAGGTTCAGGTACATGTCGCCGTTCTGATAGTCAAAGCCGAGATTGATTTCGTTGGCGGTTTCACTATCCAGATCGCGATTGCCAATGTAGGTTCGGCCGTCTGCAAGACCGCCGGTGGATTGCATCGGCATCCAGAGATAGCGCTCCTGATAGGATGGCGCACGTTGTTTGCTGGCGATGTGGGCGTTCAGCGTTATTTGATCATTGATGCGGTAGGCACTTTTAAGGACCAGATCGCGGTTGTTGTAGGTTTTCGAGAGATCCTCGTTATTGAAGGCGGCTGCCATCATACCCATCATGGTGCTGCTGACTTCGTCGGAGTCCATTTTCACTTGATTGGCGCGCAGACCCAGCTCCCAGAACCAGCTGCCGGATTGCTGTTGCCACTCGGCAAACACGCCGGTAATGTCGCGGGTCGCACGATTGAAGTTTTCTACCAGGAACATGGGCATGTCGGGGTTGTAGACATCGGCGTCGTGGCGGCTTTCAGAGTAATCACCACCGACTCGTACTTCACCGCCATCCAGAGGCACGGTGGCCATCAGCTTGTGGCTGACTTTTTGACCGCTGGCGAGAGTCTCTCGCTTACCCATACCTGGCACGGGACGTTGACGAAAGTTATCCATGGCGTGGAATACATGGGAATAGTCGCTGGACCAGCTGAGGCCGATATCGCCTACTTTGGTGCTGGCACTGAACCCCGCCAGGTCGCTGTCGATGGCGGTAATATCCATTGGCAGCGCAGCGGTACCCGCATCACCGGTGTTGTTTTTGCTGAGCTTGATACTAATTTCAGTGTCGCCGTTGCTGTAGCCATAGTTGATATCGTGGCGACGGCGCTCGTAGTCGGTGTTATTGAGATCTCCGCCGTCGAATTCGCCATCATTTGCGGTGTCAAAGCTGGTGCTCAAGCCCAGGCGATGACTGTCGTTGGCAATAACGCTGAGAAGGCTGGTGTTGAGCCCTTCGTTATGGCTGCTGTAATTGCTGTGTACGCGATTGCTCCACTGCCATTCAGAACTGCTGGTAAACTCGCCTTGCTCACTGCGTGCCTCAATCAGGCCGCCCAATGACTCCTGGGCTTTGCTAACCGAACTGACGCCACGTTCTATGCGCAGTTCCTTGAGCAGAGTTGCGGGGATGTACGACAGTGGAGCGTCCATGGCATTGGGCCCGCCGGTAACCAGTTCGGCAGAGTCGATGGCTACAGCCACTCGATCGCCGTAAAAACCGCGGTATTGAGCGATGCCGGTAATGCCGCCGTTACGATTTACGGCAGCACCAGGAATGGACTTCAGGGCTTCGGCGGTATCGACGTGTTGAACCGCAGTGCCTTCGATGCGGTGCTCCATTCTCTGAGGTGCAAATTCTTCGACAATCACTTCTGGCATGGCGTTGACGTTGTGGTCGGCGTAGAGGCTCATAGGTTGAGCCAGGAGCAGGCATGTGACCAGTCGACGTTTCTTGAACATAGCTTTTCCTCAGTACTTTTCAGGCTTTTGATCTAATTGCCAATGATAGTTGCTCGCTGCTATTTGAGGGATGCGACAAAGTGTCGCAGCCGCCGTATTCACTGGGGTTGGGGGGATTTAATAGCGCGGCGTTGGACCTGGATCAAATTCTCTGACTTGCGTTGGCTGTGTAAGGTTTTGTTTTTCCGAACTGAGTACTCGTCGAATGTGATTTAATGACGCGTGTTTTGCCAGTAGGTGTTGAGGTTTTTGTGAAGCAGGCTGTGTCATTTACAGAGGGGCCGGTGGGGCGCCAGTTGTATCGCATGTCCATGCCAATGGTTTGGGGGTTGTTGGCTACTATGTCCTTCAACGCTGTAGATACCTATTTCGTCGCGCAGTTGAGTGAGAATGATCTCGCTGCGATGAGCTTCACTTTCCCTGTGGTGATGGTGGTAACCAGTCTGGCGATCGGGCTGGGAGCGGGTACTTCCTCTGTAATGGCGCGCCTGCTGGGGCAGGGGCGAACTGACTATGCCAAGCGTCTAGCGGCGGATAGTCTGGTTCTATCCTCACTGCTATCACTGTTGATTGTGGTTGTTGGGCTTCTCAGCATTGAGCCTCTGTTTCTGTTGTTGGGAGCGTCACCGGAGTTGATTCCGGTAATTGCCGAGTACATGTCTATCTGGTACTTTGGCGTGCCATTTCTGGTGGTGCCCATGACCATGTCGGCGCTGATGCGCGCCACGGGCAACAGTATGGTGTGGGGAATCCTGATGATGGTGGCCGCGCTTATCAACGGCTTACTCGATCCCATACTGATTTTTGGCTGGGGACCGGTGCCGCGTATGGAGATTGCTGGTGCAGCCTGGGCCACAGTGCTGACTCGCTTTATGTTGTTTTCAGTGGCCGCTCACTACCTGGTGCGCAAATTGGATCTGGTGAGTAGCCCTCATAGGCAATGGCAGGATCTGCGTGGCGCCTGGGGCGCCATTATGCACATTGGCATGCCGGCAATGGCTACCAATATGATTATCCCGTTTGCCAGTGGTATCACGGTGGCACTGGTGGCTGGCTACGGTGTGGATGCTGTGGCGGGTTTTGGTGTGGCGATGCGCATTGAACCGGTGGTGTTGATCGGCTTCTATGCATTGTCCGGAGTCATTGGTCCTTTCTTTGGTCAGAATATGGCCGTTGAGTATCAGCACCGTCAAAAGCAGGCACTGTATCTGGTCATGCGCTTCTGTCTGGCGTTTGGTTTGGGGATTGCTGTTCTGCTGTGGTTTATGGCGGAGCCGGTGACTCGGTTGTTCAGTGACAATCCCTCAATTGTCTCTGTTTCCGTGGCCTATCTGATGTTGGTGCCAATCAGTTACGGTATCTATGGCCTTGTAATGTCCATCAACGCCACTTTTAATGGTTTGGGGAAACCCTTTCCAGCTGTTGTGATTTCGGTACTGCGCGTGCTCGGTTTTTATCTGCCGTTGGTTTGGTTGGGGCAGCATTATTGGGGTATTCACGGCCTGTTTGCGGCGACTGCCATATCTAACATTCTGTCTGGATTGTTGGCTTTTTATTGGATTCGCCGAGATCTCAAACGGCAATCCATACTTGAAGAATCCAGTGTCTGAATAGTTGGAGCTCAGAGTAACTGAGCTATTTACAATTCAGCATGCCCTGAACTCTGGCAATCACTGTGATTTCTGGTGAGCTGTCATCCAGGCGTCGCCAAAGCTTCATCCTCCTGACATCGAATCTGCTGGACTATGACACCAGCTACAAGTCTGCCGGTCAACTGGCGCTGGAACAGTCAACCCATTGACGATGGCCCTCTGTATCCGTCCTGTTGATATAGATTCGGCGCGCCGTTTTTTAACGGCGCGCTCAAGGCTTGCTCGAAGTGGTAAATGCCACTATGTTGTGGCCTCTCGTCGCAGCAGTGGTTTTCTTCCGGGTTATGGTTTCAACCTTGTTCTTGCTGGGCGCCGTTCAAGGCGCCTTTTTGGCTCTGGCACTGCTAATGTCAAAAGCGGGCAGTCGCCGGGCCAATATCTATCTCGGTTGTCTAACTGCGGTGTTCGCAATCACACTGTTTGACTACTACCTGGACGCCGAGGGAATTACTGACAATGCTCCCTGGATTACCGCTCTGCTATGGCCCAAGGAGTTTCTCTATGGCCCTCTGGTGTATTTCTATACTCGCGAGCTGACTCGGCCGGCGGTATTTCCCATCAGTGGTACGCAGCTGCTTCATTTTTTGCCGGCTGTTGTGCATCTGTTGTTGAGTTGGTCATTGTTGTCGCTCGACCCAGACCTGCAAGTTGCGATATTGGGAGGGCGCGAAGATCTTTCCGGGGGGCTCTGGCTTTGGTCGTTGGCGCTGGGTGATGTCGAAGTGGCGTTATCGGTGCTGCACGTAGGTGTTTATTTGTGCCTGTGTTTGGGAGTATTACGCGCCCATCGTCGGCTGATTCGCGATAATTTTTCCAGCACGGAACATATCAATCTGAACTGGCTGGCGCGTCTGATACTTGGACTGTTGTTGGTGTACCTTATCTGGGTTGCTGATGAGGCCATCAGCGGCGGCGTAGCGACCTCTGAATTTATATCTATCGCTCTGGGGCTTTCCATGGTTTCGCTGATCTATACCATGGGTTTTCTCGGGTTGCGGCAGCCCAGCATTTTCTCGCGTCCCTTAAAAGAGTATGTTCAAACGGTGCAGACCAACGAGATCGCCGGGGTTGGCACCGCTCATGAGACCAGCGAACTATCCGATGTGGGCGAGGTGATTGAGCGTGATAAGTATCAGAATTCGGCCCTGGATCAATCGGGAAGTACGGCTCTCTGGCAAGTTCTTGAAAATTTGATGATTCGAGATAAGTTGTATTTGGACCCTCAGTTATCGTTGCCACAGCTGGCGGATAAGTTAGGCGTGTCTGTGAACTACGTATCTCAGGCCATTAACCAGAATCGGATGAACTTTTTTGAGTACACCAATCGCTACCGAGTGGAGGAGGTCAAGCGCTTAATGGATTGCGACGGTGAATCCAGCCTGTTGGATTTAGGCTTTCAGGCGGGATTCAATTCCAAATCGGCGTTCTATAACGCCTTTCGAAAATACGCTGAACAGTCTCCCGGACAGTATAGGGCTGGCCTGAAGACCAGATAATCTGAGGGGTCCAGCTTTATAGGGAAAGACGACACTCGCCGCTGTGAAGACCACAGTGGCGCTCCTTCAAATTCTAATACAAGGAGATGTCATGAAATCGAACACCCTGATGTTGCTGATTATGGCGGCTATTCTGAGTGCCTGTGCTTCGACTCAGCCCAATGTGACCTTAAGTCATGCCGACCGGGAGCACGCCAATTTGCTGATCTTTCGTCAGAACAGCGCGCAAGCCACCCTGGCTGACGCCTATATTGCGCGAGGTGATGAGTACTTTGCCAAGCTGGGTGAGAATCAATACACCGTAGTGCAGGTGGATGCCGGTTTGCACGAGTTTCGTGCCAAAGCCCATGCCAGTGTTTCGTTCAAAACTCAATTAAGTTTGCAGCCAGAAGAAACGGTGTGCCTGGAGGCGCGCCCCAATCATGAAAACCTGCATTTGCTGGTGATACCGTTCCTCAACGCTTTGGTGCCGAGTTTTATTCTCGAAGAAACCGGTTGCCCCAGTTCATCTCGTTTGGAAACAATGGTCGCGGTTTAGATTCTGAGCTCCTGGTTTGGCTAGCTGGTCTCGCTGCAGGGAAGCGAGAGCCAGCGCTCCAGAGTTTCTTCGAGAGCTTCCGGCTCTATAGGCTTTGCCAGGTAGTCGCTCATGCCCGCGCCAAGGCATTTCTCGCGATCGCCTTTCATCGCGTTGGCCGTCATTGCGATAATCGGTAACTTCTCGAATTCGGGACGCTTGCGCAGTTCTCGTGTCGCGGTATAACCATCCATCTCAGGCATTTGACAGTCCATCAAGATGATCTGGTAGGGCGACCCGCTGAGAATCTTATCCAGGGCTTCGCGGCCATTTCGGGCAGTGTCTACTTCGAGATCGTAGGGCAGATCTTCCAGCTCACTGCAGGCGACAAAAATATTTACTTCGTTGTCGTCTACCACCAGCACTCGTGGCGCCTGATCTGTTGCGGTTGTTGTTGCAGGCGATGGTTTCGGCTCTGTTTCTGGCGTGGTGGATGGGAATTCACTGATCGGCAATTTCAGCGATACGGTGAAGGTGCTGCCACGTCCTTCTGCGCTATCGACCTTAATATCGCCACCCATTAATTTGATCAGTTGCAATGAGATTGCCAAGCCCAGTCCTGTGCCGCCAAAGCGGCGTGTGGTAGAGGCGTCCGCCTGAGTGAATATACGAAACAGGGTTGCTTGGGCTTCGGGAGAAATGCCGATGCCTGTATCTTGGATCTTGCAGCTCAGATGAGCGGTTTTGTCCTCTATAGAAAGTTCTGTGTGGACGTTGATATGTCCCTGCTCGGTAAATTTGATGGCGTTTCCAATCAAATTAAACAGAACCTGACGAATGCGAGTTGGATCTCCAAGCAGAGAGGCCTGCGTGTTGGTGTTTTCGAATTCAAGTTTGAGCCCCTTGGAATTGGCGCTGGCTTGCATCGCTTGTTGTGTCTCGGATAACAGTTGTTCGAGTTGGAAACTGGTGGCTTCGAGATTGATCTTTCCCGCTTCGATTTTGGATATGTCCAGAATGTCATTGAGTAAGATCAGCAAGCTATTGGAACTGGACAGCGCAGTTTTGACGTAGCTTTCCTGTTTGTCTGTTAATGGCTCGCGATCAAGCAGATGCAAAAGACCGATGATTGCATTCATGGGGGTGCGAATTTCATGACTCATGTTGGCC
The DNA here is from genome assembly GCA_027012915.1 of Cellvibrionaceae bacterium. The sequence continues at coordinate 4,678 of JALUYN010000340.1, read as the reverse complement.
AGAAATTGGCTCTTTGCCTGATTGGACTTTTCCGCAATGCTCTCCGCTTCCTTGCGTTGCAGGACTTCATTGGACAAATCATCTATCGTCTCGACGAGCTCTGTGTCGATACGAGTCAGTTGTTGCTGGAGTCCCAGTACCCCAACAATAACCACCAACAGTTGGAACAGTTGATTGAGTCGCTCCTGCGCGTAGCGATATTCAATAGGTGTTAAGTCGGGCAGTTCCGCTTGGGTAACTTCTATGTAGAACAGCAGTAAACCTGTGCATAGCGATACGATCGTCGCAAATGCACACACTCGCATACCTCCTGCAATGGCCCCCATCAGGGGAACCAGCAACAGCCAGTGAGCAGCGGGGTTGGATAGACCGCCGCTACTGTAGGCAGCATAACCCGCCGCGATGCACATGGCCGCCAGGCCGACATAGGCGCCCAGTTCTCTCGAGCCTCCGCGGTGAATATAAAACGACGCCAATATGCACACCAGAGAGCAGCTTCCGAGGGTCATTACGCGCGAATATATGTCCCATTGGTAACCGCGCAGGGCGAAGACAAAAGAGATAGCGGCAACTGAGAGCAAGATAATGTGAGTGGAGCGAATTAACCGTTGTTCTTTAACGGCGTGCGGAGAGGGAGAGGATGCCATCATGAGGCGCAGGGTCCGGAGTGCTGATGTTGCACTGAGTATAGCTGTAACTGGTTAGGTCGTTCGATATGCCGATATGGGTTCGGCATATCGAAACGAGTTTGATGTTAATTTTGCAATTTGTTGAGCCAGGTGCGGGCTTCACTGGCACCGTTGAAGTCATCGCTCAGCTGCAGTGCGGTCTTGAATTCGCGTATGGCTTCAGGATTGCGATTCAATCTTGCCAGAGCAACACCTTGGTGATAGCGAATTTCCGGATTGCTGGAGTCCAGTGCCGAGGCCTCGCGTAGGTAGAAGAGGGCGTCGGTAGGCATGTCCTTTTCCAGATAGATCCAGCCGATGGTGTCGAGCAGGGAGGGGTTGCGACCATTGTTGTCCAATGCTTTCTTGGCGGTCGTCAGGGCTTTGTCCAAATCGGATTTTGCGTAGATATTGGCCAGATTGTTGAGTATGGCGCTGTTATTACTCAGGCTTTCGTTAGTCAGCAGTTGCTCGTAACGGGCTTGAGCCAGTTGCAGCTGCCCTTGATTGAGATAGCTGTCGGCCAATAACTTTTGGGCCCAGGATGGAATGGGGCCTTTCTTGCGCTCCTTTTCCAACAGGTTTGTGAATGCGGCCTCCCCAACACCGTCCAGTGTCAGTTGATAGAGCATCAGCAGGGCTTTGCTGTTGTTTTTGTCGAGTGTGAACGCCTGGGTGTAGTGTTTACGGGCCAGTTCCTTTTGGTCTTGTTCGCTGGCCAGATCTGCGGCCAGTAATTCTATGTAGGAGTGGTCACCAAAGTGCGAATTCAGTTGTTGAATGGATTGCTTGGCCGTTTCCAGGTCGCCTTCGCGCAAAGACAAACGCGCCAGTTCGAGCTGTATTGGCAATGAATCGCTACCCAGACTGAGTGCTTTTTCAAGGCTCTTGCGCGCGGCTTTCAGGTTGTTGGCACGTATCTGGAGGTCAGCAAGGCGACGCAATTGTTGCGGTTGATTTTCCCAAAGGCTGTATAGCAGAACCAGTGGTTTATTGGCGGCGTCATATCGCTCCAGAGCGATTTGCAGTTCCGCTTCCTGGGCGAGGTAACGGGTAGAGTTCTTGCCGTTTTTGTAGAGAAACTGAGCGGCTTTTACGGCGCGCTCCAGATCCCCTGATTGGGTTAACACTCTAAGGCGCAGTTCATTAGCACCGATATGCATGCGGTCATAGGCGTTAACCTTGTCCAACCACTCCAGCGCTTCAGTATAGTTTTTCTCGGCGGCACGAATGTTGGCGATCAATACGATGGTGGGAATATGCTCGGGAGAGTCGTTGAGCAGTTCCTTGGCCATGGAAACAGCGTCTTCCAGTTGCCCTTCCATTTTCAAGGTCAAAATATGGTTAAAGCGGGCGGTAAGGTCATTGGGAGTCAAGGCGATGACTTTTTCCAATAGCTGTTTAGCTTCGCTAACCTCATTGTTTTTAAGCTTCGCTGCTGCGGCAAAATTCAGGACAGAGGGGGTACTTGGGTATTTCTTCAGCAGCTTGTCGGAGGTTGCCAGAGCTTGCTCCAGCTGACCGTTGGCTATTTCAATTCGACCCAGTTTTAAGCTGAATGCCAGAGGCGGTTCACCCTGAAATTTCTGCTGGCTAAGAAGTTTGAGTGCTTCTTTAGGTTTCCCCTGAGCGTTCAGAATGTCTGCCTCCAGCATATAGATCAGCGGATGACCGGGGGCCATCTGCTGCAATTTCTGGATTTCCTGAGTGGCTGTAAACAGCTTGCCTTCGCTTATGTAGAGGTTAGCCAATGTATAAGTCAGGCCAAAATCCCTGCTTGCGGCTTTGTTGTAGCTTTCCAATAGCAGAATGGTCTGCTTTGTGTTGCTGTTTTTCAGATGGAGATTGGCCAGCATGCGAATAGCCGCTATGTCACCGGGATTATTGAGCAAATAGTTGCCCAGCAGGGTTCTGGCTTTTTCGTTGTTTCCTTGAATAAATTCTGTTGCTGCTCTGATGAATAATGTTACTTGAACTTGTTCGCTACCAGTGCCTTCCGTATTAGAAAGGCGGGAGCTGAGGTCACCCAGCATTTGCTGGCCCAGTTCTGCTTCACCCTCTCCTAGTGAGATCACAGCGAGCAATAATGAGGCGCTAGGATCATTGGGGCTTTGCTCCAAAATTGCTTCTAAGTATTTCCGGGCATTAGTCGGATCTTTTAGATCTAGGTATGCTTTGGCTAAATTTCTGAGTATAAGGTGATCTTGGGGGGCTAATTCATAGCCGTGGCGATAGAACTCAAGAGCGCTAACTATGTCGCCTTCTCTCGTGGCAATGTCACCTTTCAGTAACCAGGTCTTTTCGTTATCACGGCTTATAACTAATGAGCGGTTTACCAAATCTTGTGCGAGCTGTAATTCGTTGGCATCTACATAGTAACTGGCTAGTGTGTTGAGGGCACGCGTATTGCTCGGCTCTACATGAGTAGCCATGTCCATTGCATGTTTAGCAGACTCTATATTTCCTTTTTGTAAATATGCTTGTCCTCTCAGTAGGTGCCACTCAAACATTGCTGCTTTGCTGAATTGCCCCTTATATTTCTTTAAGGTCAGAACTTCATCAGCTTTTCGCTGGAGAATTAGGGAGGCTCCGTAGAGTGGGAGTGCAAGATTTATATCGGCTCCTTCTTCAATGGCTTCTCTAAAGGTTTGTTCAGCTGAATACAGGTCTCCGTCGTTAAAAAAGATCTCACCCAATAAAAGCTTGGCAGAAAGATTCTCCGGATCGAGCTGTAAGGCGTTCTTGGTGTGGATAAAGGAAGCTGTAAGGTCCCCTTGCGTCATTGATTGAAGCGCTTTTTCATAATGCTTGTAAGATTCTTTGGTGCTTTCTTGATCTGATGCTACGGTCGTAAGTGATATCGTTAGTATCAGGATGGTAAGTGTACGCTTCAAGTGTCCGGTTTCCGTGTTTGAATGTAGTTATCAAGAGTAATTTATTCGCTTGCATTTGCAAGGGGGAGCTTGGGGGAGATTATGCTAGGCTTTTGTTGAGAAAAGTCAGACACAAAAAAGCGGGATGATTATCCCGCTTTTCGAAAAAATTTCTTGCCTGGTGTTAGAAGCTCAAGCGGACAGTCTCGCTGTTTTGGCATTGCGCGAATATCTTATTGCGACTAAGCCGGCCAGTACCAGAAAAATGCTAGCTGGAGATGGAACTTGGCCGCCGCCATTCGTCACGCTGCTGACAACTGATGCAAGCTTAAATCCAGAGTATTCACAGTCGTGGCAGATATTGCCACTGAATGCAAAGTTGCATGCGCCGATAAGCCAGAATTTTGATTTTAAGTTGGTGGTGATACTCTGATAGCTGTTTATTAAGGTGCGGGTTTGACTGGTTTGAAGGGTCAGTGTTTGTGCAAGTTGCCAGTCCTGAAGTGTTGACCAGGTTTCTCCCAATAGGCCGCTTTCAGAAGGGGTGCCTGAGCCCCCGTATGCTGCTACTGAGATATTAGTTGTATAGTCTTCCACCCATCCAACAGTTAGGCCGCTTAGGGATACTTCCTTGGTGAAGGAAAGTAATACCATGTCGGTGTCATTGCCGCCATTATCGATCGTGTGTCCGTCGCGTTCCCTGTTTTTCACGCCAAAGCCGCCACTGTACTTGCGTACGCTGGCAGTTTCAATTTTATACTCAGCGGAATTGTTGGGCCCCGTATAGACCAGGGCTCCAGTATCAGACCATCCGGTTACTCGAACATCGGTATTAGAGTCGGATTGGGCCTTGTATTCATTGCCGTAGCTTGTGCTTGTACCTATAGAAACTTGCGCGCTAGAAAAATCCCAAGTCTCTGTCGCCGCCTGCGCACCCAGAGGCAGTACCGCCGCAATCAAGAGTGCTGCTAATTTTTTGGACATGATCATCAATTCCTTGTGGTGTTCGGCCAAACTAAATGACGCAAAATTTATTGCAGGTAAATAAAGCAAAAACTACACCACTAATATTTTTCATAACAAAAACATAGGGTTAGCATTTTTGTGGTGTGCGCTAAATTTGTGCATGTAAAAAAA
>JALUYN010000339.1 GCA_027012915.1 Cellvibrionaceae bacterium | reverse complement strand
GATTTTTCCTTGAAATAATCCAATACATGAACAGCTCGAAAGTATGGCATTGCATCGAAAGTGGAACCGTCAAATCGCTTGGCCGCCTCGGGATAGGTCAATGGCATCTCGACAACTTCCGCCTCAAGCGCCTCAAAATGACCGAACCAACTGCTCACCACCGGCTCAAAATTGCGCCCCTGGGGCACGTGCATAAAGCAATTGCCATTCCCCATCTGACAGTACTTGGCTCCACCACCGACCACAAACGCCTGCTGAAGGTTGTAATCGTGAATGGAGAAAGGCTGCACATTGACACTCAGATAGGCATCGACAAACAGCTCGGCCCCCATTTTTTGACACAGAGGCAATAGGGTATCCAGTTCCAGCGCCTGATGCCCGGACACGAAATTGACCGATGACACACAGACAGCGAGGGTTGCATCGTTTATCTGCTCCGCAATGCGTCCCACCAGATCCTCTGCCGGAAAAGCCGGCACTCTCACCAGCTCAATATTGGAAGCCTGGGCGACCGCCAGGAGTTGCCTCGAGATCGATGGATGTTCCGAGTCCGAGGTGACTATTCGACCACCACGAGCAATGGGTAGCGCCGAAAGAAAGCGCACAAACAGCTCGTGAACACTAGGGGCCAGCGCAATATTCTCTACTTCCCCCTCAAGGATTGAAGCGAAACCTTCTCGCAGACGATCCGCTCTTCGAAAAACCTCATCCCAGCGTTCTTCGCCGTACTTGTTCAGACAATCCCAATGCTCGCGATAAGCCTTTTCGCAAACATCGGGCAACGCCTGATGGATATGCCCTGTGAGCATAATCCTCTGCGCCACTGCGGCGTGTTGGTAATCCTGAGACAGATGGTTGGGGTACTGGCGAATTTCCTGAAGACTGGTCATCGAATCGTTTTAGTTATCCTGATTATCTGCTCGTCATTATTTACGGGCCCCGAGCATTGAAGCGACACACTAATTATAGGGCAGCCTCGGGGAAGAGTGGTGAGAATCTCCCAACAAAGCCGTAAAATAGTCGCCATCAGTTATTGAGGCCCCCTATGATTTCCACGATTGGTCAACTTTTAGACGCTATGAATGTCGAACTGCAGGTATTTGACCTGGGTCGACAGGTTCAAGCGATAAGCCGAACCACGTTTCAACAGTTCGAAACCCAAGACATCGCCTACCCCAGCCCTCACATGGGGCATGCTTGGCTTGGCATCGTGTTTTGGGCTCCGGAAGCTCCAGAGCAACCAGTACTCTGGTTTGTGAAATTGCCGCTCGATGAGCAGGGCAAACTGGCACAGGCAGAGCGAGACCGCTTTCTGCAGCAGCTGCTCACCGGAGCGGGGAAGAACCTCCAGGCAGCCAAACAGGGGACAGCGTTTCAGGAAGTCCTGAAAGATAACCCATTTATCTTTTCTCCCCCCCCGGAAAAGCAGGCTTTCATCAACAGTAAAGTCCGCCAACAGCTGGAGCTCCCTCCCAGCCAGTATCAAGACGCCGCCCTAAAGTACCTCAACGGAGACCTGACCCAGTGGCAAGAGCTGCCTCTGCAAGGCGTAGCCGATATAGTCTGTCACTGGAAATCGAACCGGGATCTCCTGGCCAGCAGCCTGGGCAAACTTCCCGAGCAACCACTGATACTGCTGTGCCAACTGCTGGAAAACGAGCCTGTTGACGACGGTATCAGCACGCCCCTGTTACAACGCCTCAGCGACATCATGGCAAGAGCGAATAACTTGTCGCCAGGCGATACCGCCATGGCCATTGCCCTGCTGCGCGGCCTCTCGCAATCTATCAACATGCAAGATCGGCAGAAAGCTCTCAGGCTCTCGCTGGAAAGCTCCTTGAGAGACTCGGCCGAGTTTCTTGCCACGGTTGCCAGCCGCAATCATCTGGAACTGTTCGACGATACCCTCTGCCTGGAATATCTGGCAGCAATGGCCGAGCACGACCAAGCGGTATTCAACACATTGCTACAGCAATTGCTCTTCACCCCCATAATGCGCAAGCAATTGCTCAAGTGCATTCAACTACCGCAATGCCCTGACAGGGTTCGCAAAGCCTTTCAAACCTTTGCCAACAGCGTAAGAGGCACACTGCACTAGCTGCTCATTTAAGATGCAAATTTTGAGAGGCGGTTGCGATTATTTTCCCCTCACCTAGAATCAGGAAACAATCGCCTCAATTGATCAAGAGCGCCCTCCGCACTTATGAATATTCTACTGGTAGAAGACAGCGCCACGCTAAGATTGACCATGGCCAGTGTTATCACTGAAGCCGGGCATCAAGCCGTACTGGCTGAAAGCGGTGAAGCTGCGCTGGCCGAGATCGACCGAGAGAATATCGACTTCATCTTTATGGATGTGGAAATGCCCGGACTGGATGGCTTCGAAACCACCCGCAGGATCCGGGAAAAGCTCGGTGATAATTGGCTCCCGATTATTTTTCTAACAGGGAAAAGTGACGACGAAAGCTATCTGCAAGGCATCCAAGCCGGTGGTGACGACTATTTGATCAAACCTGTGAGCCCGGTAATTCTCACCGCGAAAATCGCAGCTATGAAGCGCATTGTTGACATGCGTAACGAATTACAACTGCTCAATCAGGAACTGGAACTGCTCAGCCAGATAGACGGCATGACGCAGCTGTACAACCACAGAACCTTTGTGCAGCTGGCCCAGGAGCAGTGGGCGCAAGCCAACCGCAATAGCCATCCCGTCGCCTTGATCATGCTCGACATAGATCACTTCAAGCTCTACAACGACCACTACGGACACCCGCAGGGTGACGAGTGCCTCAAGCAGGTATCCAAAGCACTAAAAGGCACAACCAAGCGCCCCGGTGACATTCTCGCCCGCTACGGCGGAGAAGAATTTATTGTATTTTTACCCAACACCGACGCTAAAGGTGCCGAGAAAATCGCCAATGATATTCACGATGCCGTGCTTGGGCTCGAAGTCGAGCACATAAAATCCCCCACCCACGACAGGGTTACCGTCAGTATCGGCGTATCTGTGTGTCACTCCACTGCAGGGCGCACACTGAACGACATGATCAAGCACGCCGATGTTGCTCTTTATAATGCCAAAAATAAGGGGCGTAACGGCATATGTGTGGATCAATACCTGCCATCAAAAACCATACTGATTGCCGATGATGACCCATTTATCCTGAAAGTCATCAGCAGCCAGCTGGGCAACCACTGCACAGTACTCACTGCGGCAAATGGCAGGGAGTGCACCGAACTGGCAAAAGACAAGCTTCCGGATCTGATTTTGATGGATATTCTGATGCCAGAAGTGGACGGATTGGAGGCTTGTCGTCAACTTAAGGACGACAAGAAAACAGCGCACATCCCCATCATTCTGATTTCAACACTGGACGGACAGTCTTCCATCAAACAGGTGAAACAATCTGGCGCCAATGCCTATTTGGAAAAACCCATCGAAGAGCTGCGACTACTCTCCAAGGTCAATAACTTTTTAACGTAGACGTTGAAGTCACTAGCTCTACATCGGAGTCTTCAGACACAACCAAAGCATACAACGGGTCACATAGAGATCCGCAGGCTCCCCGCCCATCTCCTCGCGACTTACAGTGCCATCACCATCGCTGTCGATGCTGTCGAATAGCCCCATGTAGGAAGCGTATTCGTCTGCGCTGACCGCACCATTGTGGTCTCGATCAAGTTTAGCAAAACGGGCTTTCAGCAACGCTTTGCGTCGCGCCTGATCCGCCTGCTCATACTCGCTAAATTCAATATCACCATTGGCATTGTCATCCAGCTTCTCAAACAGGCTCTGTTTGTGGGCTACCACCTCCTGCTGGGTGATTTTTTGATCACCATCGCGATCATACTTGGCCAGCAACCAGGGCTCCTCCCCATGGGCGGCCACACTGAAAAACAGAAGCAATACTGCGCGACACAAAATAGCCATAACACACCTCCCATTAACGGGATTTTTGATCTCAGGTGTGCAGGTTAAAAAAGCGGAGAGCTGGACTCCGTTAACTGAATCACAGTTCCCGGGAAAGACCGGGGAAAACTCAACGTCCGCAGTACCAATTGACGTCTCGGGCGTGCTTGTCCACTTGATCCACCACATTCAGAACCAAAGCGAACAAGGCCATGCGAACCAAAACGCCGTTATCAGCCTGTCGAAAAATAGCGAGGTTGGGGTTCTGATTGAGATCGTTGTCCAACTCATTGGCATCCTCTCGGGAATCTCGTGGCAGAGGATGCATGATCACCGTATTGGGCTCGCAAAACTGGGTATAGATAGCCTGATTCAAACGGAAGCGCCCACGATAAAGATCCGCCTCCTCCTTACTGGTAAAACGCTCTTCCTGAATTCGAGTGGAATAAGCAATATCCACGTGAGTGATAGCGTTAGTCAGCTCTTCGGATATGGCCACATCGTGCCCGGCAATCCGCAACTGCTCCACAATCGATTCCGGCATCGCCAACTCCGGAGGAGAAACCAGAGTTATGTGAATACCCTGGTACAAGCATAAAAGTTTGCACAGGGAATGTACGGTTCGGCCGTGCTTTAAATCGCCGATCATGGCAATCCGCAAACCGTCAATGCCACGCCCCTTGTCGCGCAATTCTTGGCGAATAGTATAGAGATCCAGTAGCGCCTGGCTGGGGTGCTCGTTAGGGCCGTCGCCGCCATTGATGACTGGCACTCGGCTGGCTTCGGCGAACTCTGCCACAGACCCCGCATCGGGGTGGCGCATGCAAATGACATCACTGTATCCGGACAAGACCCGGGCGGTATCGTAGAGTGATTCACCCTTGGCAATGGCTGAACTCTGGAAACCGGTGGTCTCCCTCACTTCACCGCCCAGCAGATTAAAAGCCGCACCAAAACTGACTCGTGTACGCGTGCTCGGCTCAAAGAACATGTTACCGAGAATTGCACCTTCCAGAACTCGAGTTACCCGCTTTCGCAACGCGTAGGGCTCCATGGCATCAGCCACCTGAAAGATACGTTCAATATCCTGCCGTTCAAACTGGGTGATTGAGAGAATATGAGCCCCGGTAAAGTCCATAGAATCGCCTTCTGCAGTCACTGAAATTAACAGGGCATATTGTATCCATGGGGCCGTCAATGCACCACGGCAATTTCACAATTCGATGACAAATAAGCTACCATAGCCCACACTATGACGAGTGGTTTTACTACCGTCGTTTACTGGGCCAGTTTCGCACTCGTGACGCGGTTCCACACTTGAATTATTACCCCCGGTGCCGATAACAATAGTGAGCCGGTAACCTCATCCAGAAGGAAGTAGAGTGTCAACACATCAGCCCGCAGCCCTGGTTAAATTCTGCACAGCCGAAACTGCTAAAAAAATTCTCTCATCTCAAACTCTGAGGTGGAGCGCTCCCAGCCGTTTCGACGACCCGTTCGAGCTGAATCACGAAACCCAATTAAACTTCGACCCGCACTCGCTGCTGGATAGCGCCATTAAAATGGCCTCTTCCATGATCTTTGCGCCGGACGATCCCAAAGGTAATACGCCACTGATCAACGCCATCCGCCGCTGGCGGGAGGAGGAACGCTTCCACTCTCCCGACGAAGCCGTGGACGTTTTGCGTGAACTACTGTCTCAAGTGGTGGATCACCGCCAAAAGACCATCGATCAAATGATGACTGAATGGCGCAAGTTCACACGCACGTTGCGCATCTGCAGTTTCAGCGCCAAAGCCGACAACCTCTCCGCTTGGCAGTACTTTGCAGACCACCACAAAGGTGTCGCCATTCGCTTTCACACTGGCGAATTCAACCAACTGAAGCAAGCTGTAAAAGTTGAATACAAAACTGTGCGCCCGGAAATCACGACCCTGCGTGAAGAGCTGTCTGTTGTTCTGGGCGGCGCCCCCCACAATGCCCAGGGCGACTTTATGGAAAAGTTTTCCATAAAACCGACCTTCTGCTCTTCTGAGCAAGAATGGCGCTGCATGGATCAGATTCAAGAACAGCCAGGTGAAACCCCCACCGACGAGCACGAGTGGTTTGAAGACCGCCGTTTTGAGCGAAGCGAAGTGGACGCTGTGTATTTTGGTGCCTACACACCAACAGCCGAAAAGAAAGACATCTACGGCCTGATCAAAGAAAAGTACAGTCAGGCCAAGGTATTCCAAGCCAAAGCCGCAATGGGCAAATACGAGCTGGAGTTTGAGAAAATCAATCGCTCCTGAATGGTCGCTCCGTGAGGCTACCCTAGCAAGCCATTGGCGTAGCTCAACAACTGATTCATTATGTTCTGTTCTTGATCATTCAGGTCACGCTCCTGACGCACCCGCTTCACACGCTCATGTAATTCAGAAATCGTAAGCGCAGCCTCGGCTTCGGGCTGAGTCAAGCGCTGGTGTCGCCACTGCTGCCATCGCACCAGTTCCTCTTCACTCAAGGTCTCAATAAAATGCCTGGCGCGATAGCGAAACAGCATTTCCCGCAGTCGCGGGTCTTTAAACTCCTGCTCCAAACTCGCCAACGCCTGAGGCTGCGCAAGCCTCACTTTTTGACAGACACCCTTATCGCCATCACCAAGAAATCCATCGTAGAGCTGCTGTTCAGGATCGCTACTCTTAGCAAAGCTCTGAGACGAAAACACCGACTGCAGCTTGGTGCTAATATCAGCGCCTGCCAAGGTTTGCCAGTGACGCTCACAGGTACCCATATCGATGGACCAGCGCTCGGCGGCATCGGCATCCAGCAACTTAATGGTGGTCAATATCGGGCACTTGTTCATATGCACCACCTTGAGAGGAATTCGCTCAACTCCCTCAGGCATTTCATCTTTGCGGGTAAATACCCGCTCGGCTATCTGTTCGGCGGTCAATTCCAGCAGAGGGGCCGGATCCGCTGACAGATCGAACACGATAACGCCATTTTTGTTGGTGGGATGCATTGCCAGCGGCATTACAACCGCGGCACAACCATGTTCTGCGGGAAACATCGAGGAAATATGCAGCAATGGTTTTTTGTGCTGCAGATCCACTAGCTCAGCAACTCGATGCTTGCTGCGCAATTGATAGACGTAGTCGTATAAGCCCGGCTGTTTCTGTTTAATCAAACGCGCCACCGCGATAGTCGCGTGCACATCAGAAAGGGCATCGTGCGCATCGGCGTGTATCAAACCATTGGCTTCGGTCAAATGTTCCAACTTAAAACTGGGCTTGCCATCCTCGTGGCTGGGCCACTCAATTCCCTCGGGACGAATAGCGCGCGTGAGACGTACCATGTCGATAATATCCCAGCGAGAATTGCCGTTGCGCCACTCGCGCTCGTAGGGATCGTAAAAGTTGCGATACAAACTGTAACGCGTGACCTCGTCATCAAACCGCAGAGTGTTGTACCCCACACCACAAGTCCCAGGCGCCGCCAACTCGGCATAGATCGCCGCCATAAATTCTGGTTCGGATACACCTTCTGCGAGGGCTTTTTGCGGTGTCAAACCTGTCACCAGGCAGGCTTCCGGTTTTGGCAATACGTCGCTGGCGGGACGGCAGTAAAGCATCAATGGTGCGCCGATAACGTTCAGTTCTTCATCGGTGCGAATGCCTGCAAATTGAGAGGGTCGATCTCGGGACGGCACTTCGCCCCAGGTTTCATAATCGTGCCAATACAGGGTTTTCATCAGACCTACTCACGCGCTCAGGAAGAAGCACGAGGTTAACCAACTGTGGCGGAAAAATCAGCCCATCAATCGTATGAGTTGCCCTGAAGGCAGCAATCAGGTTTCGATCCAATCCAGAATTGGCTGCCATTGGGCAACATCTTTGGCTACGCGACTTGGAGGCAAGTCAAAAACGCTAACACCGCTATCCATAGCCTTAATGTAATTTTGCGTATCGCGAATAGAGGCGATCAGAGGCACATTGACCTCTTTCAAGAAAGCTGACAGCACTTTGAAGTAATTGGTATTGGTACGCACACGGTTGGCCACCAGACCCACATCCAAGCCAGCGTCCGCCATCCAGTGATTACGATTGAGCGACATCAAAAATCGCACCCCAGCCTTAATGTCCGTGGGCGACGGCAACATCGGAACAATCAGCTTGTCACCGCTACGAGCCATAGACTCAAGCGACTCAATACCCGCGGCCGCAGGCATATCGTGGATAATGTAGTCGTAGTCATCGTCCGCCACTTCACCACGAGTAGCGATTATCGGTACGATTCCCGCACAGCGTTTGGGGCGGCAGCGCAACCAATCCGCTGACGACTGCTGGGGGTCGTGATCCACCAGCGCCACACTCGCGCCGCGCCCGGCATAACAACTGGATAATTGGGCGGCCAGGGTGGTCTTACCACACCCGCCTTTCGGATTAGCAACAAAAATTTGCTTCATTTCCCAAGTACACCGCCAAGAATCCAGTTTTTCTGCCAGCACGATTCAACCACAATTATCAACGCGACGCAGCACCCAAGCTAGCGCCCTACTGATGAATATGTCGGCAGAATGGCAGCGAAGTTGAGAACAAAATGGTGGGAGCCTAATAGCCCTGAATATCCGGCACACCGGAATCGGTATTCTCACTAAGGAGTTCGACCAGCTGCTTGTTGGTCTTATAAAGGCGGCGACAACTCTCTCTGGCAATATTGAGAATCAATATGGAAAACAAAGCCTTGTCCGTTTCGAACAGCTCTCCCAGCGTTTCTCCGGACAGAATCAACAGTTCACAATCTTCCATGGCGATGGTAGTCGCCGAATGAGGCTGTATGCCAATTACCGAGGTCTCCCCAAAGCACATACCCGGTTCGAGCTCGGCTTTGGTCAGATACACTCCGTGCTCATCAAAAACCAGCTTTACTCGGCCCTGCTCGACGATATAGATATAAGAGGCGCAGTCGCCCTCTTTGAAGATCACTTCACCTTCACGATAGCTGACGCGCTGCAAGCGCTTAAAGATTTCGCGCAACTGCGATTCCGACAAACCACCAAAGATGGGAATCCCGTGCAAGAGGGGAACAACACCCTCGAAATCGGTCAATGGCTGTCGACGAACTCTCGCAGTCATATGCTTTGCCTATTTACATGAACGGCTCAATGGGGAGACAGAAGCTCCACCTTGTAGCCGTCCGGATCTTCAACAAACGCCAGAATAGTTGAACCATGTTGCATCGGGCCAGCCTCTCGCACGACGCGCCCGCCGCTACTGCGAATATCCTCGCACGCCTTGTACACATCCTCTACCTCAATGGCGATGTGGCCATAGGCCGTGCCCATATCGTAGCTTTCGGTATCCCAGTTATGGGTCAACTCCAGAACTGTGTTTTCCTGTTCGGAACCATAACCCAGAAAAGCCAGCGTAAAACGACCATCAGGGTAGTCTTTACGACGCAACAGGGTCATACCCAGAACTTCAGTATAGAACTTAATTGAAGCCTCTAAATCCACAACGCGCAACATCGTGTGTAGTAAACGCATAATTACCCCTTATTGATTGTGCTGGGAATGATCCATCTCAGAATGGCCCATGGATTCGTGGTTCATTTTTGAATGGTCCATCTCAGAGTAATCCATGGATTCGTGGTTCATTTTTGAATGATCCATCTCAGAGTGATCCATGGATTCGTGGTTCATCTTTGAATGGTCCATCTGAGAATGATCCATAGCACCGTGATCCATAGCACCGTGCCCCATATGAGAATGATCCATCTTGGAATGTTGATAGGGAACCCACAACGTCCAGACACCGAAAGCAATGATCATCAAAGCCATAAGAGTCCTGAGCGAGTTCAGCTGCAACAGGTCTTTGATACGCTCAGCAAAGACACCGGAGGCCAATACCATAGGCAATGTACCCAGGCCAAAAGCCAACATCACACCCATCGCGCCAACAGGGTGCGCCTGGGCGGTGGCATAAGCCAAAGCCGTGTACACCAAACCACAGGGCAACCAGCCCCAGATTCCACCCAGCAGCAGGGCCTGGCCGGAATTTTTCACTGGCATCAGGGCTTTGCCTAATGGCTGAATTCTAACCCACAACAGAGACCCGATTTTTTCCAGATAAGTGAGGCCACGCCACCAGTTGGCCAAGTACAAGCCCATCGCAATCAGCAACAGACCCGCCACCACGCGCAATACACTGAGGCCATGACCACCTGAGAACTGATAGCTCAAAGCGCCTGCGACCAAGCCTATAAGTCCGTAACTGGCTACGCGCCCCAAGTTATAGCTCATCAAAATTCGCCAGCGGCGCGCGGACTGCTCCGGAGGAACCGAAAAGCTCAATGCCCCCATAATTCCACCGCACATACCGATGCAATGCATGCCCCCCAGTAAGCCGATCATAAATGCCGACGCATAGGGAGCTAGAAAAGGAACCGACTCCAACCAAACCGAGGCGTCCATATTTTACTTCTCCTCTGGTGCCTTGCCGTCTGAAGCAGCATCGGCATTCGATTTTGTAGCCTCTGTTTTTTCTCGATTCTCACCAGCGGCACTGTCATCATCGAATAAGATCCGATGCGCTTCGGTATCGAGATCATCGTACTGGCCGCTGTTTACCGCCCAAAACAGAAAGCGCACCGCGATCACAATAAAGATCAGTGCTACGGGCACAAGAAAAAACAAACTCTCCATAATCTCTATCTCTAGCTGGTTACCTTGCCTAGGCTCTCTTGTTTCTGGGGAGCTCGCTCTTCAGGTCTTTGGCCTTTTGGATCTTTCGATAGGCGTAGGGCATTACCAACCACGAGCAACGAGCTCGCCGACATGCCAATAGCAGCGGCATACGGTGGCACCCAACCCATGGCCGCCAGGGGCAACGCCAACATATTGTATGTCAGCGCCCAACTCAGATTCTGACGAATAATTCGACGAGTGCGCTGCGCGCAATCAAACGCGCGGTCCAAAGCCATCAGATCGTTACTCAACAAAATACTGTCGGCTTTTGTTTGCGCCAGATCTGTTGCCCCGCCCATGGCGACAGAGATAGCCGCACCACTGAGGACCGGTACATCGTTGATACCATCGCCTACCATCAGCACATGCTCGCCAGATTCCTGCAACGACTTGATATATTCGAGCTTACCATCGGGTGTCATGTCGGACTGCCAAGCGTCAAAACCCAACGCCTCCGCGACCCGATGAACCTCGCCTTCTGCATCACCACTCAACAATTCCAACTGCATACCGCGGTTTTTCAGCGATTGAACCAATGGAATCGCAGAATCTCGCAAACGATCTTGCAAACCGAACCAGGCCACCACTTGCCAGTCATCGGCAGACGGATCTTCAGTCCCGCGACGCGACAACAGCAACCATTGACCGCTCTCTTGGGGACGTTCAATTTGCCCGGCAGGCATCGCAAAACCGGGCTTACCAAAGCGATAGTTGATACCAGAAACCTCACCCTCTACACCACTGCCAATAAACTGTTGCTTGCGCCCGGCATTTTGCAAACCAATGAAATCTGAAAACGCGCGAGCTATGGGGTGCTTGGAGCCCTCTTCGAGAGCAGCAACAACAGCGCCCCAATCTCTATGCTGAGAGTCCGGCAATGGTACTAATTTGCGATCCAAACTGGCGACAATCTCCGGCGCACCTTCGGTCAGAGTCCCTGTCTTATCCAGCACGACGCGCTGAATATGAGTCAGTTCTTCGAGCACGTGCCCCCGAGTCACCAGCAATCCCTTGCGCCGCAGCCAGGCAATTGCAGTGGTCAGTGCCGCTGGCGACGCCAGAGAGAGCGCACAAGGGCAAGTAACCACCAGAACTGAAAGAGTAATCCAAAACGCGTGGGCGGGTTCAATAAACCACCAGGTAATGCCAACAACGGTCGCAGCCGCGAGTACAATCGCGACAAAGTATCCCGACAGTTTGTCTGCCATAGCCACCTGAGTGGGCTTTTCCTGCTGTGCCTGCTCAACCATCCGCTCAATGGACGACAGACAGGTTTGCTGCCCCACTGCGGTTACTTCAACCTGCAGGGCGCTTTCGGTATTGATGGTCCCGGCAATGACCTGTGACCCTGGATGCTTCTGTACCGCCTCAGCCTCGCCAGTGAGTAAAGCCTCAACCACGCCACTGCTGCCTTCGAGCACAACACCGTCACAGGGAATCGTGGTACCCGCTGCGACCAAAACGCGATCACCCAAATTCAGGGTTTTTAAGGCGATGTAGTTCCACTGCTGCGTTTCGTCGTCCCAGCACTGGGCTGTCAAAGGCAGTAGTTGCGCCATATGGGTGCTATCTACACCATTTCGGTGGCGCGCACGCATTTCCAGATAACGACCGGCAAGCAGAAAGAAAGTAAACATGGAAACGGAGTCAAAATAAATCTCACCGCCGCCGGTAAAGGTGGCCCAAACGCTGGCCAGATAGGCTCCACCAATCGCCAGAGAAACCGGCACATCCATTACCAGATGCCGCGCTAATAGAGCGCGTTTTGCCGCCTGAAAGAAGGGACGCGCACTGTAGAGTATTACCGGCGTTGCAATCACCAGACTGAGCCAACGAAAGAAGGTTTCCCACGAGGATTCAGCACCGGCGTATATGGCCACAGCAACCATGACCACTTGCATCATACCGAAACCGGCTAT
>JALUYN010000338.1 GCA_027012915.1 Cellvibrionaceae bacterium | reverse complement strand
GGGTCCCGAAATCGAAGACAACTACCACAACTTCGACGCCCTGAATATTCCGCCACATCATCCCGCTCGAGCCATGCACGATACTTTCTATATAGACGAAGGCAATGTGCTGCGTACTCATACGTCACCCGTGCAGGTGCGCACCATGGAGACTCAAGAGCCGCCGATTCATATTATCTGCCCTGGCCGTGTGTACCGCTGTGATTCGGATTTGACTCACACGCCCATGTTCCACCAGGTGGAAGGTCTTGTGATCGACAAGAACGTCAGCTTTGCAGACCTGAAGGGCACCATTGTTCAGTTCCTGCGTGCTTTTTTCGAAAAAGACGATCTGGAAGTACGTTTTCGTCCTTCATTCTTCCCGTTTACTGAGCCTTCTGCCGAGTTTGATATTCAGTGGGAATCCAGTAAGACGGGTTGGCTGGAAGTGGGCGGCTGTGGAGTTGTACACCCCAATGTACTGACCTCCAGCGGGGTAGATCCCGAAAAGTTCTCCGGCTTTGCCTTTGGTTTGGGCGTAGAGCGTTTGGCCATGTTGCGTTACGGCGTTAACGACCTGCGCATGTTCTTCGAAAACGACCTGAAATTCCTCAAGCAGTTTTAAGACGGGCACTGGCACTCGTAGGTTGGGTAGAGAGAAGCAATACCCAACACGCCGCCATCGAATACAGCACTGCGTTGGGTATAGCCTCCGGCTCTACCCAACCTACGGTTTGGAACAGATTAGAAATGAAGTTAAGTGAAAGTTGGTTAAGAGAGTGGGTTAACCCCGAATTGAGCACCGCCGATTTGGTGGAGCAGATCACCATGGCCGGTTTGGAAGTGGACGGCGTAGAGTCCGTTGCCGGTGATTTTTCTGGCGTAGTGGTCGGGGAGATAATCTCTGCCGAGCAGCACCCGGATGCCGATAAACTGCGTGTCTGCCAGGTGGCAGGGAATGGCGACGACACCGTACAGGTCGTGTGTGGCGCACCCAATGCTCGACCGGGGATCAAAATTCCTTTCGCCACCGTTGGTGCGGTTTTGCCCCCAGGCGATGATGGCAAGCCCTTTAAAATTAAGAAGGCCAAGCTCCGCGGCGTCGAGTCTTTCGGTATGCTGTGTGCGCAAACTGAGCTGCAATTGGGCGATGATGATGCCGGCCTGTGGGAATTGGCCGCGGATGCTCCCGTTGGTACTTGCTTGCGTGAATACCTGAGCCTTGACGACAACTGCATCGAAATCGATTTGACCCCCAATCGCAGTGATTGCTTGTCCATGAAGGGTATTGCGCGAGATGTGGGTGTGCTCAATCGTCTGCCAGTAGTGGAGCCTCAAATCAATGCTGTTGCCGCTACCATCGGCGATACTCTGGACGTTGCGCTCAACGCTGGTGAGGCTTGTTCCCGCTATGTGGGGCGCGTGATTCGCAACGTCGACGTCTCCAAGCCTTCGCCGTTGTGGATGCAAGAACGTCTGCGTCGCGCTGATATCCGTTCTATCGACGCGGTGGTTGACGTGACCAACTACGTTTTGCTGGAACTGGGTCAGCCGATGCACGCTTTCGACCTGAATACCCTGGAAGGTGGTGTGCAGGCTCGCATGGCCACGCAAGGCGAAAAATTGACTCTCTTAGACGGTCAGGAAGTAGAGCTCAACGACGATACCCTGGTGATCGCCGATGCCGCCAAAGCCGTTGCCATGGCGGGTATTATGGGCGGTGAAGCCACTGCTGTTACCGGTGAGACCAAAGATATTTTCCTGGAAAGTGCGTTTTTCGACCCGATTGCCATTGCCGGTCGGGCACGCAGCTACGGTTTGCACACCGATTCCTCCCACCGCTTCGAGCGAGGCGTCGACTACAAACTGCAAGAGTTGGCAGTAGAGCGTGCCACACAGTTGTTGTTAGATGCTGTCGGCGGTGAAGCCGGTCCTGTCACTGTTGTTGAAAACGACCAGAAACCCGCTGATCGCCAGGTTACCCTGCGCCGTGAAAAGATCCTCAACGGTTTGGGCTTTGCGATGTCTGATGAAGACGTTGTAGATATCCTCACGCGTCTGGGGCTGGAGCAAGTATCCAGCGATAACGACAGTTGGACATTTGCAGTGCCAAGCTATCGCTTTGATATCAGTATCGAAGCCGATCTGCTGGAAGAGCTGGCCCGTGTGTACGGCTACAACAACCTGCCAGTCACCAGCATGGCCGTGCCAATGATTATCGAGTCCGATAATGAAGCGCGCC
>JALUYN010000337.1 GCA_027012915.1 Cellvibrionaceae bacterium | reverse complement strand
CGTGCGCAGCTCAAAGTCACTGGCATCGTGGCGCTCATGAAGCTGTGAGGACGGCTCTCCCCAAAAACGATTCACTTTTATACCACGTTTTGCGGCGGGTCGAGTGACGATCTGGTTTTGCCAGCGTTGCAGGTTTTTATAGCTTTGCACGTCCAGAAACTCACCGGATTCGTACAGCTTGCCCGCGGCCAGAGCGCCGTACCAGGGCCAGATTGCCATGTCGGCAATGGTGTATTCGTCTCCAGCAATATATTCAGACTCTGCCAGGCCGCGGTCCAGAACATCCATCTGGCGCTTTACTTCCATGGTGTAACGATCGATGGGGTATTGCAGTTTTTCCGGCGCGTAGGCGTAGAAATGGCCAAACCCGCCACCGAGTATCGGGGCGCTGCCCATCTGCCAGAACAGCCACGACAGACACTCGGCGCGCGCCGCAGTTTCTGTTGGTAGAAAGCGACCAAACTTTTCCGCGAGATGCATGAGAATAGCGCCTGATTCAAAGATGCGAATGGGCGTATCACCACTGTGGTCCGCCATGGCCGGAATCTTTGAATTGGGATTGATACTGACAAAACCGCTGCTGAACTGATTGCCTTCCATAATGTTGACGGCCCAGGCGTCGTATTCGGCACCCTCGATACCCAGCTCCAGCAGCTCTTCGAGCATCAACGTCACTTTAACGCCGTTGGGAGTGCCCAGTGAGTAGAGCTGCAGTGGATGTTTGCCTATCGGCAGATCCTTGTCGTGGGTGGAACCGGCAATGGGACGATTGATGTTGGAAAAGCGGTTTTCGCTGTCTTCGGTATTCCAGGTCCATACTTTGGGTGGTGTGTAGCTGTCTCCCATGGTGCGTTCTCTCTCTGTTTGTTTATTGTTTGTGGTCTTCGATAATAAAGGCCGCACCTTTTTCCGCAATCATTACCGTCGGGGCGTTGGTATTCCCGGAAGTGATGGTAGGCATGATGGATGCGTCGATAACCCGCAGTTGATTCACGCCGTGTACTTGCAGGCGGTCGTTGACTACCGACATTGGATCACTTCCCATCTTGCAGGTTCCCACCGGGTGGAAAATGGTGGTGCCCAAATCACCGGCGGCTTGTAAGAGGTCCTCATAGCTTTCCAGATTTGGCCCCGGTTTCCACTCCTCGGGTGCAAAAGGAGCCATGGCATTGGACGCCATAATTTTGCGCGTAAACTTTAAACTGTCGACGGCTACCTGGCGGTCTTCGTCTGTGGACAGATAGTTCATGTTGATCTCAGGGGCAGCTTCCGGGGCGGCCGATTTAATGCGCAGATGCCCACGGCTGCTCGGGCGAAGATTACAAACCGACGGTGTGATGGCATTGAAGGTGTGCAGTGGTTCCCCAAATTTATCCAGTGACAGCGGTTGCACATGCCATTCAATATTGGCTGTAGGCTGATGTGGATCGCTCTTGGCAAACGCGCCCAGCTGCGATGGCGGCATGGTCAGCGGGCCCCGCTTAAGCAACGCGTATTCCAAACCCATCTTGGCTTTGCCCCAAAGGCTGTTGACCTTCTGATTGAGGGTTACCGTGTTCGAGACTTTGTATACCGTGCGGATCTGCAGATGATCCTGCAGGTTTTCACCGACCCCGGGAATGTCCTTGGTCACCTTGATGCCGTGTTCTTGGAGCAGAGCTGTGGGTCCCAACCCTGAGAGTTGCATCAACTGCGGTGAGGCCACTGCGCCGGCGGCGAGAATGACTTCACGGTTGGCGAGAAAGGTCTGCTCTTCATTGCCGTTGATACGCACCACTACGCCCTCGGCGGAGAGTTGACCATCGTTCTCTTTAAGTTTCACGCGTTGTACCTGAGCGTGAGTGACGACGGTCAGGTTACTGCGAGTCTTTATCGGGTGCAGGAATGCGTGGGCGGCACTGCAGCGTTTGCCTTTGCGTTGGTTCATTTGAAAGTAGGCGTTGCCAAAGTTGTCGCCGCGATTGAACTCTTCAATTTTGGGAATGCCGCATTCCTCGGCAGCGTCGCGCCAGGCGTCGAGGATATCCCAATTGACGCGGCGCTCCTCGACCCTGAGTTCGCCATCGGCACCGTGAAATTCATCGCTACCGTGTTGATAGCTTTCAGACTGCTTGAATACTGGCAGCACGTCATCCCAGCCCCAGCCGCGGTTGCCCAAATCGGCCCAATGATCGTAATCACTGCGTTGCCCGCGCATATAGATCATGGCGTTGATGGAGGAACAGCCGCCCAGAACTTTGCCACGGGCATAGCCCAGGCTGCGACCGTTGAGGCCGGCATCGGGTTCGGTCTGGAAGCACCAATCGGTGCGAGGATTGTTGATCGTATAGAGGTAGCCGACAGGAATGTTGATCCAGAAGTAATTGTCGTTGCGCCCGGCTTCCAGTAACAGCACAGATTTGCTGGGATCGGCGCTCAGGCGATTGGCCAGAACACAACCGGCGGTGCCGGCGCCGACGATAATGTAATCGTAACGCTGCATAATCAGAGTCTCTCCTTTCCCGATCAAGAGTGTCACGATAACCGAGGCAAGTGCAATGTCATTTTCCGACCACGGGTTTCACCTTTAGTCTATGTGGTAAGATTCCCGGCTCAGTTTTGCCGTCCGGATGATCACTATGAACCCAACACTCAATACCCGCTTGCTGAATCAGGAAAAAACCGGCACACCGCTAATTTTGGTGCACGGGCTTTTTGGCGCTGGCGAAAATTTGATGGGTATTGCAAGAGCCTTTGGCAATCGGCCGGTGGCTCTCGTGGATTTGCGCAATCACGGTCGCTCTTTCCACTCCGTGAGTATGACTCAGCGGGAGATGGCCGAGGATATTGCCCAGGTGATCCGCGGCCTGGGGTGGCACAAGGTGGACTACATTGGTCACTCGCTGGGCGGCAAGGTAGGGATTCAACTGAGTCAGGACTTTCCGGATCTGCTTCGTAAACTGGTTATTGCCGACATAGCACCAGTGAATTACCCGCCGGGGCACGGTGAGATATTCGCTGCATTGGATGCGGTGAATCCCGAACACGTGGACAGTCGCCGCGAGGCGGATCAGCTTATGCAGCCCCACGTGGCAGAAGCGGGCATTCGCGGGTTTCTATTGATGAACCTGGTGCGCGCGAAAGAAGGGGGCTTTGATTGGCGCTGCAATATTCCGGCTATGAAAGCCAATTACGAACACATTCGCCAGGCGCCTGATTTTGTCAAAAGCTATCAGGGCGCGACCCTCTACATCGCCGGCGGCAATTCCGACTACATTCTGCCGGAGCACCATTCGGACATTATGCGCTATCACCCCAATGCAATTATTAAGACCCTGCCCGAAACCGGCCACTGGTTGCATGCGGAAAAACCACACGAATTTAACCAGTGGGTGGTCGACTTTCTAGAAGATGCCTAGAGTGCATAACCACTGAATAGCTACTAAATGGCTACTAAAGAGCTATTGAGGAAACACTTCCAAAGTTACATAGAGACTGGTGTGGTAAAAATCCAGCTGGTCATTGTTGTCGGCTTTTTCAGTCAGCTCCACAGATAACAGATAGAACCCCGGGTCTTCCAAGGTAATTTCAAAGTTGCCTTTGCTGTCGGTGGTGACTTTGCGCTCTTGGCGTTGATTGCGATGGCGGCTGTTCTGTTTTACCAGGGTAACGTCGACAGCCTTTTGCAATGGCTGGCTATTGAAGAACAGCTGTAACTGCAACGGCTCGTTACTGAACAGGTCGTTGGGATGGGTTTCCCCCCCCAGAGCCAATTGTTGATCGCTGTTATCGGTTGTCGGTGTTGTCGCTTCCCCTTTCGTAATAAATGTCTCTACGCTAGAGCGAATGACCCGTTTAACAACTTCAGTGGCGCCGGAGGGCAATTGCGGATTGGGGCCGAAGATACGATTGGGTTTACCCTCAGCGTCTTTGAAGGTAACCATGGGAGTATCGGGTTGCATAAGACGAATTCGGTAAGTGCCATTGCTTTCCAGAATCTGGTCCGCAGCGGAAAAACGACTATACGATTGCCATGATGGCCCCGCAATGGAATTGCCATCCGGTGTGACCACCGAGGATTGCAGACGTTTGAATAGCGGTATCATAGGAGGCGGCGGTGTGCCCTTGCCATTGTCACCCAATGGCATGTCGGGGTGAAAAATGTCGTTGGATATACTGGAGATCAACGACACGGTTTCGGTTTTCTCGGAAGACAGCACGGTGTGTGATGGCAATATAAAGCGATCGTGGGCCACGCTGGATGTGCTCAGGGTAATGCCCAAAAGTCCTGCGCTCAGAAGGCTCAAAGCAGTGGAAAATGTGGATTTCATAATCTCGATTCCTGTTCCGTATTATTCGATGATGATCTGGATATTGCTCAGCTCCAGGTCACCCTGAAGTTCAAACTGCTGCGGCTCGCCGGGCTCACCCCAACGTATTTTTTGACGCACAAAGTCTCTGCCACCGGCTTCGCGTGAGGCTTCCAGATTTAGAAAGTACTCGCCCGCAGTGATGGGTTGCTGGTTTTGATCCAGGCCGTTCCAGTGCACTTTATAACTTCCGGGCTTGCGCGTGGCTCCGCTGGTGGCGTCGTAGGCAGCGGCGTCTTTGCGCCCCAGTTTGCGCCACCACTGACGTAAGTCCTTCAGCCAGTCATCCTTTTCATACCAGACGGCAATGGTGTGCACGCCTTTGCGCTTGGGTGTCTCCAGCCAAATGGCGACATAGGGGCGATGGTAGGGGGAGACGTCCAGTGCCGGGATCTCAAACTTAATGGTCATTTGTTGTGCGCTACCAAGCAGTGGCAGGCACAGTAGCAGTAGTCCAATTAGGTATCTCATGGTTGCTCCGATTCAGATTCCGAAGGTGTGTATTTATAGGGCCGGCACATACAGCCAGTAGTACAGCCAGGGTAAAAGCGTGCCAGCGAGCGCTGCACTCAGGCCGGCTCGGCGATAACGTTTGTGCTGTAGCAGGATAATCATGCCGGTGATGGCAAAGATCGATATTACCGCTGCGGATATATCGATAAGCCAGGACCAGGCTGGTCCGGTGTGCCTGCCTTTGTGCAGATCATTCAGCAATGCCAGAAGTGAACCCTGTTTGTGTTCAATCAGTAGAGTGCCGCTATCCAGCTCGGCAATCACAAAGGCGTAGCCCGCAGGGAGCGGGTAGTCGAACTCAATTTCGCCCAATTCCCAATCCACATCGATACTGCGCGGGTCGGAGAGGCCGGTGGTGAGTGCTATGTGATCGGTCAACCCATCGAGGGCGGCTCCGCTCTGACTCAGCAGCTGGTTGCGTATTGAGCCAGGAATGTCAGTGGAGAGTTCTTCCGGTGCACTAGTGTCGGCGGCCCATTGAGGGTGATTTAAAGTGATGCCAGTTACGGAAAAGAACAACAGCAGCGTAAACAGTGCTGTCGACAGATAGACATGCAGCCAGCGACTCCACTGAAAGAGTGATTTGGCGCGCGGTGTCTTCGTCCAGCGCCAGGGCTTCGATTTTTTCGATTTCATAAACAGCAAAGCCCGCCGGTTTCCCGGCAGGCTTCTAGGCTCTCAAGGGCAGCTATCAAAAGTCATAGGAAACGGTCAGTTTCATATTGCGGCCTGGCTCGTAGTCCAGCAGATATAATTGACCGAACAGCGGATGGAACGAGGTGCCAGTGCGAGATGATTGTGACGCGTAGTACTTGTCGAATAGATTGTCTACGCCAACGGTTAGACTCAGTCCGTTCAAGCTTTCTGGCTGCCAGCGAGCCGAAACGTTGTGTACGGTAAAGCTGTCTTTGGCGTTGTCCAGGCTGGCGCCATCCAGATCGAGGTCGGCGGACACATCATCCACGCTGAGGATGCCCCAGTGCAGATCCAGATTGAGAGATTCAACGTGGTAGTCGATGTTCAGGCTAATGGTATCGCCCTGTTGACGATCGATGCGTGCACCGTCCAGCGCGGCATAGTCGGCATTGGCATTCAGATCACTTTCGGCGTCGGAAAAAGTCAGTAGGGTTTTCAGGTTGCCGATGTCGTAGCTGAAGTAGACTTCGTACCCCTCGAGCTCCATATCACCAACATTGTCTTTGAAGTTACGACCCGCATAGTCGTAAATATAGTCGTCGATATCGGTCTGGAATACGGTGAAACCAAAGGCAAATTTATCGGCACCGAGTACGGCATCTTCGTAGGCCAGTGACAGCTCGGTGTTGGTGCCTGTTTCGGCTTTGATATCCGGATTTGGGGTGTCTCCGAGACCTGCTCCAACAAATACTTCAGCCACTTCGGGGGCCTTGAACAACTGTGTAGTGCTGGCTTTCAACAGCAGGTTGTCGTTCACCTGATATTCTACAGCGAAGGCGCCGGAGATATCGTCGTAGCTCTTATCGACAGTGGCCGAATCAACGTCAGACTCGTCATAGCGAATACCGGGAATCAGCGCCAACTGGTCGGTTAGCTGGATGCGGTCCTGAATAAACAGGCTGATATTGGTGGCTTCTTCTGAACTGCTCACAGTGGTGCCTGCATTGGCGCCAAAAACGTAGCGGGCCTGGTATCTGGTGTCGTACTTAACGTGTTCCAAACCATAGGTGAAGGTGTGATTGTCCAGCCCGGTTTCGATCAGCAGATTCAAACCCTGGTTGTCCGCGTCACCGGTGATAATCGCTGAGGAATCAGATGCCGGAGTGCCGCGAATCACTGCGGTGCTGTTCTGCCAGGCGCTCTCGTCTCGCTCCAGCGTACTCTGATTGTCAAACAGTGAGGCACGTACAAAAGTATTGCCGAATTCGGCTTCATAGTTCAGCGTCAGGGTGTCGCGGGTAAATTCTGTTGGCCACACCAGTGGCGCGTCGAGGGCGATACCAATGGCAACGTCGGTGGCCAGACCCATATCCGGACGGTAGCTGTAGTTGCCCTTGTCCTCGTAGGTTTCATAGCCGAGTTTGATGCGCTGGCTGTCGGTAATATCCCAGCCCAGCTTAAACAAGGTATCTTTGACATCGCCTTCCAGTCCTTTCACCTCACCGTTGGTACCCGGAACTTCTACACCATTGGCGTCCTTAATCTTGCCGCCACCGACTTCGTAGTTATCCTTGTTGACATCGTTGTGGTACAGCAAGAAGTCAACGTTATCGGTGATTTTGCCAAAACCGGTAATCGCAATGCTGTTGCCGGAGTTGTCACCGTAGGAAGCCTGTGCCCGGCCGCCGAACTGTTGGCCGTCTTTGAGCAGCTGCTCGGCGTCTTTGGTTTCAAAGCGCACGGCGCCACCCAGGCCGCCATTAATTACCGAGTTGGTGCCAATTTCCACATCGACGGACTTGAGAATATCGGCGTGGATCTGCAGGTTGCCCATGTGGTGGTACATGTAGGTATTTTGATTGGCGCCGTCGATGGAGATCTTGAGGTCCTTGTCATCCATGCTGCGAATGGTAATGCGCTGGTTCAGAGAGTGGGCGCCACCCACATCGACCCCGGGAATCTCGCGCAATAGATCGCTGATATGATCGGCCTGTTTGATCGCCATAGCCTTTTCATCAATCTTGATGGAGGAAGCTCGCACTTCTGTGCCCCAGGTGACAACTTCTTCCATAGGGGAAGCGTTGTTGGCGTAAGCCATTGAGCTGACGTTCGCCACGGCGATGCCCAGAGCAAGCAGGTTCAGGTTGCGCGTGTGTTTCATGGTGGAGTTAACCCTCGCGTTATTTATTCGTTGAGAATGATTATCAATTATTTTAACCTTGTCACGGTGGCGATTGGACAGAGATTGGTATGCAGGATCGTCAGAGTGTTATTGGAAATCGCCAATTTGATACAGCGGAGGGCACCTTGACGCAGACTAGTACTCGAAAGCTGATTGAGGTCAGTGAGCTGAATCGGCTGAGTGAGAAAACGGGAAGCCTTCACCGGGTGCGCGCCGCACAACCTAATGCGGACGTAATGGAAGGCAGGTTCTTCTATCAGGAACTGAGCGATGGCATTGCCATACATGGCGCTGATGTGCGTGAGCTACAGGATTTGGAAAACTCAATCGAACTAAAGCCTGGCGTCAGTTTCAATTTGGTGTTTTCGGGCTGCATCGAGTTCAGTATTGGTGGCCAGCGCTTTCAAATAGCAAACCACAAGGGTGGTGCAGAGTGTTCTGCTCTGTTGATGAGTCGTCCAGAGGTGATGACTCGCACTCTGAGTGAAGGGCGGAAAGTTCGCAAGCTCAATGTCTCGGTAAGCTACGAGTGGCTTAGGCATCGAGCACGCAATAGCAGGCAGTTTTCCGACTTTGATCGAATCTTTCAAAGCTCCCCTCAAGTGATGTCCTGGCGGGCCGATGACGCGCAAGTACAGTTAGCTAAGAAGCTAATGGCGATAGATTGGCAACGTGAGTTCGATCTCGAGCACCAATTGCGGGTTGAGTCTATGACCATGAATTTGGTGGGTACTTGTCTTGAATCCCTGTTGTCCAATATTCGAATGCAGAACCACACTGTTGAGGCTGTTCGGGCGGAGTCAGCGGGGCTCGAGTGGCGGCTAAAGCAAGTGATCGATCAGCGTTTGCAGGAGGACTGTTCTTTGGCAGTGCTTGCCAAGGCGCTGAATACCAGTGTTAGCACGCTTCAGCGTCAGGCCAAATCAGCTTTGGGAATGACTGTGATCGAGTATGTGCGCTTGAGGCGATTGGATCTGGCCAAGAGGGCGTTGGCAGTTGAAGGACTGAGCATTGGTGAGGCAGCCTACCTGGCCGGATACAGCCACGTCTCCAATTTTCAGTTGGCGTTTAAACGCCAGTACGGACTAACCCCCTCTGAGTTAAAACGTGCGCACTCATCAAGAACTCGACCCTGACAGACTAAAACCGTAACGAGCGTTTGCGTTTGAACCGGCATAACGATTAGACTGGCGTCCCGGTGAGTAAACCAATCTTGGGGTACTCACCGATTGTTGAGTATGGAAGTGATCTTGGCTAAGAAATCCCTATTGCTGTTGATTATATTGATGCTCCATTCGCTGTTTGTCAGCGCGATGGCGACATCTCATGTATCCGTGGAAAAACACAGTCAGTTCGAAGTGCCTCATATTCATGTAGGGGGTGAGCTGACGGACGACGAGCATTTTCATGATCTCCCCTGGCACGATGTCTACGCTGAGTCGCAAGACAATTCTACGGAAGCTGATCACGATCACGAAGGCGTTGCGCATATTCACCTCAGCGGTGATCACAGCAGCTTGCCGTTTGATATAGACGCTTTCAATTTTGTTGAGCGCAGCGATCTAAGCTGTTTTTATCAATTGTTCTATGTGGGGCTGCACTACAAGCCCGCAGTCCCCCCGCCAAACACCTAATCTCCCAAACCGTTAAATCTTATCTTTAACACTGGCGCGTGCCTCAGCTATTGACTGTGCCGCACTGGTTTGCGGAGTTATATCCTATGAAAGCAATATCACTATCTGCGCTGCGTGTTTGCAGTGCGGGTGCGGTGGGCGTATGCCTGCTATTGGGAAGTATGAGCAACGCTCTGGCGTTGGAGTCTCCCGACAAAACCCTAAATCTAAATATCGCGTTACAGCGGACCTTGGAGAAGAACTCGCTTCTTCAGGCGTTTCCCTACTATGTGAGAATCAGCGATGCACAGTTGTTGCAGGCTGAGTTAAGCCCGGCGCCAAAACTCGGAATGGAAGTGGCCAACATAGCCGGGAGCGGAGATTATTCCGGTTCGGATCAGGCTGAGTTTACTCTCACCTTGGGGCAGACCCTGGAGCTGGGTGGCAAACGTCAAAGTCGTTTGGCCGTGGCTGATGCCAAGTCCCAAGCTCTCCAGGCGGACTATGAAATACAACGCCTCGACATTCTGTCCTCTGCTACTGGTCGCTACTACGAGCTGCTGCGCCTGCAGGCATTGCAGGCGCTTACACTAAAACGCGTTGATACAGAACGGCAGGCACTGGAAGTGGTTCGACAGCGCGCCCGCGCTGGAGCAACGGGGCAGGCAGATGTCTCCAAGATGCAACTGCGTTTGGCTCATTCTGTGGCATTGGCCTCGCGTATTGATGGACAACAACAGCGGGCGCGACAACAACTGTCTGCGCTGTGGATGGCAAAGCCGGATTTCGTCCGCGTCGCGGGTAACCTGGCAGATATTCCGGATGTGCCCGATGTTGAAGCGCTCTCGCGGTCGCTGGAGGATGCTCCCGAGTACGCGCGCGCATTGAACGTGCAGCGAGTGGCGGACAGTCAACTGTTATTGGAGAAGGCTCGAGGGAGAGCCAATCTCGATGTTGGCATAGGTGTGCGCTATTTCGAGCGAACCAGTGATCAGGCGCTGGTGTTAAGTGCGTCAATGCCACTGTACTTTGAAAACCCCAATCGGGGGTACATCGCAGAAGCCCAGGCCAGACAGGCCTTGGCCGATCAGCAATTACAGTACTCCCGCCAACAACTCGAGCTGTCTCTGCTCGACATTCAACAGTCACTGACCAATCACTTTAATTATGCCGGAGAGCTTGCCAACCGGGTATTGCCGCAGGCGCAACAGCTGCTGCGTGATACTGAAGCAGGTTATCGCAAGGGGCGTTACAGCGTGTTGCAGTGGGTGGACGCGCAATCAGAACTGTTCAACTTGCAGCGCGAATTGATTGAAACGCAAAGTCTGATTTTCTTGCAATTTATGGAGCTGGAGCGTCTTACCGGCCAGTCTCTGTTAAGCAGCCAGTAAGCCATAAGGAATTATCATGAAATTATTAATTGCTATGCAAAGTGCCGTGGCTGTTACCGCTTTGTTGGGGAGCCTGAGTTTTTCTTCAATCGTTAGTGCCGGAAGTGGTCATGGTCACGGCCACGACGATCACGCTGCCGAACTGGTGGAAGAGGCCAAAGGCCCCAATGGCGGCAAACTTCTTGTCGAAGGAGATTTCTCGGTTGAGCTGACTATCTATGAATCAGGTATTCCGCCGGAAATGCGTCTTTACGCATACGATCATGGTCAGCCAATTGATCCATCGCTGTGGCAGGTGGAAGTTACTCTTGATCGCCTTGGCGGTGAGCAGGACACACTCCAGTTCAGTCGCGAGGGAAACTACCTTCTCGGCAATCAGGTAATTCGCGAGCCTCATTCATACGATGTTTCAGTGAAGGCATCCTTTGAGGGCAAAGAACACCATTGGCATTATGAGAGCCACGAGGGGCGCTCTACAATCAGCGAGCGTCAACAACAATTAGCGGCGTTGGTGGTCGAGCGTATCGAGCCGGTTGAAATGACGTTTACCGATACGTTGTTTGGCGTTATTGAAATCCCTGATGACAATCGATTTCGCATAAACGCGCCTTACCCAGGTTTGGTTAAACAGGTTCACGTCCAGGTGGGCGATCGCGTTGCAAAAGGGCAGCGACTATTGACCCTGACCAATACCGATACCTTGCAGACCTATTCCATTAACAGCCCAACGGCGGGTGAGGTCAGTGAGCGCTTTGTGAATCAGGGCGACCGCGCAGATGTGGGAACGCTACTTGAAGTTGTGGATCTCTCCACTGTCTGGGTGGAAATGTCGGCCTTCCCGGAAAGTATTGAAAAGGTTGCCAAGGGTCAGCCGGTTAAGGTGCGGGACCTGCATCAACACGAAGTTGCCGAAGGGGTGATTACGTATGTGGCACCCAAAATGACGGGCGGACATATCGCTCGCACACGAGCAGTGATTGATAACGCCGATGGCCATTGGCGACCCGGAATGCATGTCAAAAGTGAAGTGTTGGTTGAGCGCCGCCAGGTGCCATTGGCGGTGCGCAAAACTGCAATTCAGAGCTTTCGGGAGATGCCGGTTGTGTTTGCCAAGTACGGGAACACTTTTGAAGTTCGTATGGTTGAGCTCGGCAGCACTGACGGTGAATGGATCGAAGTTCTGGGCGGCATTAGGCCCGGCACCGAGTACGTCACTGAAAACAGTTTTCTACTGAAGGCCGATGTCCTCAAAGATGGCGCGAGCCACGATCACTGATTGGGAGAAGTGCAATGATAGATACATTGATCGCCTTCTCCATAAGAAGGCGTTGGCTGGTATTGGCTATGACGCTGCTGGTGGCGGGGCTGGGCCTATATAACGCCACTAGGCTCAACGTTGATGCGGTACCTGATATCACCAATGTTCAGGTGCAGATTAACACCGAGGCCGCGGGTTATTCGCCGTTGGAAAGTGAGCAGCGTATTACCTACCTCGTAGAAAATGCCATGGCGGGTATTCCGAAACTGGATTACACCCGTTCACTGTCGCGCTACGGTTTGTCGCAGGTGACTGTGATCTTCGAAGAGGGCACTGATATTTACTGGGCGCGCCAACAGATTAGTGAACGGTTGCAGGGTATCCGCTCGGATCTGCCAGCTGGTGTTGAGCCTGAGCTTGGGCCGATTGCCAGTGGGCTGGGTGAGATATTTTCCTATGTCGTGCAGAGTGAGTCGGGTGCGATCAAGTCGGATGGCACTCCATACTCAGCTGAGGATCTGCGTACAGTACAGGACTGGATCATTCGACCGCAGTTGGTCAAAGTGCCCGGCATTACCGAGATCAACAGCATCGGCGGATTTGAGCGCGAATATCAGGTAGCTCCCATTCCGGGCAAGCTTCTGGCATAC
>JALUYN010000336.1 GCA_027012915.1 Cellvibrionaceae bacterium | reverse complement strand
GCGTGCAAGGAGCGGAGCTGATGGGGCTGTTCTGCGACCAGCTCCTGCAGTCGCTGATGGTCATTGTCATCCAAGGCAGGCGTTCGACCACTGCGCGGCTTATCGATTAGACCATCAAGGCCCGACGTTTCCCATTGCTTGAGCCATCGTGATACGGCATCGCGACGAACCTGTAGTATCTCGCTGATTTGATTGATGGTATGGCCTTGATGGCTTAACAGGATAGCATGAGCACGACGACGTAAGGCGCGCTTCTCACCATCTTGATAAGCAGAGGTCAGCGTCTGCTGTTCAGAGTCAGAAAGTGGAGCAATAAAGCGCCTTCTTGCCATGGTTCCATCCGTGCCCGAGATCCTTGCATCGATAATACACGAAAATATTAGATTAAGCACTTACATTACTCACATGGTTTTCACCCTGTGAGCAGCCAAATGGCAACCAGTTGGCAACCAAATTGCCACCGCTGCAGCAAGACGAGGGTCACTACATAGCAAGCCGCATAAAGCGGCTCAGACAGTGAATCAGGGTGTAACCTGACAAGCGCACCTCGCGCAGTAGTGGAAAAACAGACTTTAGCGCTCAGCCCTACCTTACGTCAGCAGACGTTGAGCCAATTCGTTCACTGTTTGTAAAGCTTCATCCCAGGACGCGGGCTCATCGTGATAAACCAGCGGGCCGATAAAACGCTCGTAGCGATCCTGATGGATGGGGTTGGTCTGTAAGCACCCTAGGCCATAGAGCAGCTCATCTGCTGGGCTAGTGACAAATTGTGTATGCTGGTTGCCGAACTGAGACACGTCCGTCTGTATTACTGCCTGTACCAGCGGGCGTAATGCAGCCATGTCATATCCGCCAGCTGTCGCCATGTGAAGATCGTAGACGTGCCTCACCAGCGTTTCGTCGTCTTTTCGGGAAGGATCACGATTCACGTGGGCTGTGCGACGTAGCAATGCCACCAGCTTCTCGCTAATTGTGGCGGGTAGGCTAACCACCGTAAAAGAAGCTACCTCTGGGGGTAGTTTAAGAACATCGGCGTACAAGGAACTGACAGAACAAGCCACGGCGGGCTCATAAAGTTCTGATGCTGCAACGTCTAGCTTCAAGTCAGGTCGAAGCGCAGAGATGCTGCCCTGGGTACGGGGATAGCGAACGGTAAACTCCGCATACCGGTACTCGTTACGCTTGACGATTCCAGCATTGGGATCAAGCCCTAGGATCGGAGAGCGGCTGATAACTGTTTCTATTTCGGACAGCATCGCTTTTCGTTCTGCCTTTAGAGCCGTTCTAGACATGCCCGTTGCTACCCCATCGCGAGCAACAAGCTTGATATCAATATCTTCGGACATACGGAAAAGCTTGTGGTGGGCTTTGGCTAGGCTGGTACCCCCTGCGAATACCAGCTCAAACGCCTCCGAGCGCAGCGTTGAAAGTAGACTCAATAACTGAACGGCATAGACATCTTTTTCGACAATAGCGGGGCTGTCGATTCCCAGCGCATCCGCCACATCGGGAAACATTCCAGAATCAATGTTCATACAGAAACTTGCTCGATACCTAAGCGATATTTACCGTAGGCAATCTGGCGATGAAACGGGCCCTTGACTCTGACCACCACTCGCGCTGGAATTTGTGTGCGCCCCGCCTGATAAGCTTTTTCTGCACTGGCTGGCTCCCACTGTACTCCTAAGCGGTTTAATGCCTCTTTGGCTGCTTGGTCAAAGCCACCGGGCGCTGCAAGCATTGGTTTGCCTGTAATACGGTTTGGGCGCGCTTTGGCGTATAGGCCTTTACCAATACGCACTAATCGTCCCTGCACCTCCAATTGCCGAAGCACCCGGCCTACTTGGTCATAACCACCCAGTGCAGCGAAATCATCACGTAGAAAAACCATCCGCCGACTTTTGCGAATTTTGTCACGAATGCGTGACCCAAGCGTTTGAGCGGTCATGCAACGCCTCCATAGCTGGACAATGACGATAGTTATTTTATGCCTTCAGACTGAGAAATTCAAAAACACGACACTAGAATTAAACAAAAAAATAAATTTATTCAATAAAATCAATTATTTTTATGCAGTTTAAAAAACAAAAACCGCCGCAAATTCGGCACAAAACAGCCTCTATTCTGAGCCGCGCAAAAACAAGGTAAGCGCTCCACCAACCTTGCAATTACCCACAAGTCGATGATGCATCTGGATTGGCAGCTTGGAATCCAGCAACAAGATCTGCTAAGCGAATGAAGCCTC
>JALUYN010000335.1 GCA_027012915.1 Cellvibrionaceae bacterium | reverse complement strand
ACGGTGGTTACCGTATTACGGGCAGCAAAATGTGGATATCCAACAGCCCTATCGCCGATGTGTTTGTGGTCTGGGCCAAGACCGACGACGGTGAGATTCGCGGTTTCATTCTGGAAAAAGGCACGACTGGGCTGAGTGCGCCAAAGATTGAAGGTAAATTGGCGCTGCGAGCTTCAATCACTGGCGAGATCGTCATGGACGAGGTGTTCGTTTCCCAGGAGCAGCTGCTGCCCAATGTGAAAGGACTCAAAGGACCATTTGGCTGTCTCAATAACGCCCGCTACGGCATCGCCTGGGGCGCGCTTGGAGCGGCGGAAAATTGCTGGCATACCGCTCGTCAGTACACGCTCGATCGAAAGCAGTTTGGCAAGCCGCTGGCGGCCAACCAGTTGGTGCAGATGAAACTGGCCAATATGCAAACGGAGATTAGTCTTGCCTTGCAAGGTTGCTTCCGGGCCGGGCAGTTGTTGGACGAGGGGGGAATCGCTCCGGATCTGATTTCCCTGATCAAACGCAACTCCTGCGGTAAAGCGCTCGAGGTAGCCCGCACCGCAAGAGATATGTTGGGGGGCAATGGTATTTCTGATGAGTTCCCCATTATGCGCCATATGGTCAATCTGGAAGTCGTGAACACCTATGAAGGGACTCACGATATTCACGGTTTGATTCTGGGGCGTGCGCAAACCGACCTGGCGTCTTTCTGAGCTCAGATCCAGACACAGGAGAAATCTATGGGTGCTCTATCTCACTTGAAAGTTCTGGATCTCTCCCGCGTGTTAGCGGGGCCATGGGCTAGTCAGATGTTGGCCGACTTTGGTGCCGATGTTATCAAGGTGGAACACCCGCAGCGCGGTGATGATACCCGCAAGTGGGGGCCTCCCTTTTTGCACGACGGTGATGGGGAGCTCACTGCCGAGTCGGCCTATTTCAGCTGCGCCAACCGCAATAAGCGCTCTGCCGCCATCGATATGCAGACCGCTGAGGGGCAGGATCAGATTCGACAACTGGCCAGTGAGGCCGATGTGCTTCTAGAGAACTTTAAAGTAGGTGGATTGGAGCGTTACGGGCTCGATTACCAAAGTCTGGCCAAGACAAATCCACGTCTGATCTACTGTTCCATTACCGGATTTGGCCAAACCGGCCCCTATAAAGACCGGCCCGGATACGATTTTCTGGTGCAGGCCATGGGTGGCTTGATGAGCGTTACAGGAGAGCCGGAAGGCGAGCCCCAGAAGGTGGGGGTGGCGTTGACGGATATTATGACCGGTCTCTATGCCGCCAATGGCATTCTCGCGGCACTGGCGGAGCGCGAGCGTTCGGGCCTCGGTCAGCATGTAGACCTGGCACTGTTGGATGTCACCGCCGCAACGCTGGCCAATCAGGCCAGCAATTATCTGGTTGGTGGGCAGGTGCCAAGCCGTCTGGGCAACGCCCATCCGAATATTGTCCCCTATCAGGCGTTCGCCACCGCTGATGGGCACTGCATTATCGCTGTGGGCAATGACGCGCAATTCCAGCGCTTGCTGGAGGTTCTGGGATTGGAAGAGCTAAAAAGCGATGTTCGCTTTCTGAGAAATCAGGATCGAGTCGCTAACCGCGAGATCCTGGTCGATCTGTTACAGCGGGCACTGTTGTCAAACGGCAAGACATACTGGTTGCAGCGCCTGGAAGACGCAGGCGTGCCAGCAGGTCCCATCAATAACGTAGATGAAGTCTTTAGCGACCCCCAAATTCTGGCTCGCGATATGGTGGTTACCTTGCCCCACTCTCTGGGAGGCTCAGTGGCCATGGCCGGTAACCCAATTAAACTCTCTCGCACACCCGTTAGCTACCGCACCGCACCGCCGACTTTGGGTGAACACGATCCTCGATGGCAGTAATCGGGAAAACCGTTATTTTCAGTCATGATTTATTGGGCGGGAGCCTGTAAAATTGCCGGCTTGAATTGATTCCTGTTTTGGAGAAGAACGCATGTCAGGCCTGTTACCCGATGTAGATCCGGATGGATTGCTCGAATATTCCGTGGTTTTTACCGATCGCTCGCTGAACCATATGTCCCAGAAGTTTCAGAAGGTCATGAACGACATTTCTGAAACTCTAAAACAGGTTTATAGCGCCAGCAGTGTGACTGTGGTTCCCGGTGGTGGCACCTACGCTATGGAGGCCGTGGCACGTCAATTTGCCACCGACCAAAAGTGTCTGATTATCCGCAATGGCTGGTTTAGCTTCCGTTGGACCCAGATTCTCGACGCGGGTGCAATCGCTTCCGAAACAGTGGTGATGAAGGCATCTCGTCAATCGGACGATGTGCAGTCGCCATTTGCTCCGGCAGCCATTGAGGACGTGGTGGCAACTATCAAGGCAGAGAAGCCGGCGATGGTATTTGCACCTCACGTAGAAACCGCCTCAGGTATGATGCTGCCAAACGACTATATCAAAGCGGTAGCCGATGCAGTGCATTCTGTGGGTGGTCTGTTCGTTCTGGATTGTATCGCCTCCGGAACCATCTGGGTGGATATGAAAGCGCTGGGTGTCGATGTGCTGATCAGTGCTCCGCAGAAAGGCTGGAGTGCGTCGCCTTGTAGCGGTTTGGTCATGATGAATGACGCAGCCGAAGCGCGTATGGCTGAAACCACCAGCTCCAGTTTCGCCTGCGATCTTAAAAAGTGGCGCCAAATTATGGAAGCTTATGAGAATGGTGGTCACGCCTATCACGCGACCATGCCCACTGACGCTTTGACCCAGTTCCGTGACACCATGTTGGAAACTCGCGATTACGGTTTTGATAAGGTTAAAGCTGAACAGCAGGAACTCGGTGATCGCGTGCGGGCATTACTCAAAGCTCGCGGAATCCAAAGTGTGGCCGCGGAAGGTTTTGAGGCTCCTGGCGTGGTTGTCAGCTACACCCGCGATGCCGAGGTTCAGACCGGTAAGAAATTCCTGGCGCTGGGTCTGCAGATTGCAGCAGGTGTACCACTGCAGTGCGATGAGCCTGAAGGATTTCAAACCTTCCGACTGGGTTTGTTTGGTTTGGACAAACTGCACAATATTGACCGTACAGTCGCGAATCTGGAATCCGCACTGGATAAAGCCGGACTGTAATTAGGTGTACCAGAGGTCGGAGTAAACTCCTTATTCCGACCTCTGAAGTTCGATGTTGGTTTTCTGCGTCGAGTTACTTCCGAATGCTGGTTTCCCGGCATTTTTTTGATACATTAGCGTCACTCTAATAATAAAAGTATTACGTTCTATGTATTTCTTTAGATTCCCTCTGATCGTAGGGGTTTTTCTGGCGTCTACCAGTTTGGTGCAGGCCGCCAGTGTCAGCGACAGTCTCGAGGTGGTTGAGAAAACCAATCAGTCCGCCATTGCCTCCCAGAAGAAGGTAGACAAGTTGGCCCTGGAAACCCAGCGCATGCTGGAAGAGTATCAGCGCATTGTGCGCAATACGGAATATCAGGACGCCTACAATGCCCAGTTGCAGCAGCTGAAAGCTAATCAAGAAGTAGAGTTGGCATCTCTGCGCGAGCAGCTCAACGATATCAATGTCACCCAAATGCGCATCCTGCCGTTGATCATGAGCATGGCCGACGCACTGGAAAAGTTTGTGATTCTGGATCTGCCTTTTCAGCAAGAGCAGCGTATCAGCGCCATCGTCCAGCTTAAACAAAATCTGCAAAGCCCTTCTCTGTCTGTACCCGATAAATACCGCATGGTGCTGGAGGCATTTCAGGTGGAAAGCGACTATGGCCGCACACTGGCGGCCTATCGCGATAACCTGACCCTGGAAGGTGAAACCCTGTCCGTTGATTTCTTGCGAGTCGGCCGAGTGGCGCTCTATTACCAAAGTCTGGATGGCGAGCGCAGCGGCTACTGGGACGGTCAAGGTTGGCAGTCGTTGCCAGAAGCGATGAATGGCAAAATCAAACAAGCCATGCGTGTTGCCAGTAATCAGTTGGCTCCTCAGTTGTTGAACTTGCCGATGCAGCGAGGAGAGTAAGCGATGAATAATCTACGATGGATACTGTTTGTTGTTTGCGTGTTGTTCTCGGGGAATTCTCTGGCTCAAAACACGACCAATGCACAGCCGGTCCCCAAACCCAGTGAGGAAATTACCAATCTGGATGAACTGCTGAACGCAGTGCGAGAGCGTCAGCGCCAAGAGCGGGCCATTGGAAAGAAACGGGAGCGCGAATTTCTGCAGGCTAGAAACCAACAGAAGCGTTTGCTCGAAAAAGCTCGCAGAGAATTTCGCCTGGCCCAGAAGCACAATAATCCCCTGCAGAAGATTACCGAGGCCAACGCTCAGCAAATTGCCGAGTTACAGCAGCAACTGGATACCCGAACTCGCGAGATGGGCGACGTCTACAGTATTTTCAACGAGTTTTCCGGAGACGTCTCCGCAGCGTTGCAGGAGTCGATGACAACCGTTGAATTTCCCGAACGCGGCGAGCGACTGCAAGAGCTGGCATCGCGCAAAAAACTGGCGACCATCGAAGATATGGAAGACCTGTGGTTGCTGTTGCAGGAGGATATGACTGCAGCGGCCAAGATCAAATCGATCGAAACCCCGGTGGTGAGCGTTGAGGGGCTGGCGCAACAGAGAGAAGTGCTGCGCGTTGGTTCTTTCACCGCGGTGAGCGAGGGAGAGTTTCTTCGGTACATTCCTGAAGTGGGTGAGCTGCTGGCGTTGAAGCGTCAACCCGCTAGCCGTTATCGCGATGCGGTGGCTGGTTTTGAAAGCGCTGCATCCGGAGATGTGGAACTGGTGACGGTGGATCCAACGGGAGGCAGTCTGTTGGGCATGCTGTCATACACACCCTCTCTGAAAGAGCGTATCGATCAGGGGGGAATTGTCGGTTTGATTATTCTCGGCTTGGGGGCGCTCGGAGTGTTGCTGACGCTGTGGCGTTTGCTGTATCTCGGTGTGGTGTTTTTCTCCATCAGACGGCAACACAATAATCTTGTCGATCCTAAAGATAACAATCCTCTGGGGCGCGTGATTCTCCAGGGACAGGAACGTCGTCTCGATGTCACCGATGCCAACGACAGTGCTGAGGCCATGCAATACAAGTTGGATGAAGCGGTACTGGTTGAAGTGCCGGCATTGGAGCGCGGGCACAACTTCATTAAGTTGTTGGCTGCGATCTCGCCGTTGCTGGGTCTGTTGGGAACGGTCACGGGTATGATTCTCACCTTTCAGGCGATCAGCCTGTTTGGTAGCGGCGATCCCAAATTGATGGCGAGTGGTATTTCTCAAGCGCTGGTGACAACGGTTCTGGGACTGGTGGTGGCGATCCCATTGCTGTTTGGGCACAGTCTGGTTTCGTCGTTATCACGTACTATGATTCAGCGTCTTGATGAGCAGTCTGCGGGCATTATGGCTGAGCATCTGGGCGGCGGAAAGAACATCAATCCATAGGGCGACCGATGCTTTTGTTACAGCATGTGCAGCAGTTGATCGATCAGGGCGGGGTGGTTCTTTGGGCCATCTTTGCTACCTGTCTGCTGTTGTGGTTTCTGATTCTGGAGCGTTTTTGGTTTTTGCGTGTGACCTTTCCCAAGAGACTGAAACAGGTGGCAGCGCACTGGAACGACAACAGTCCCGACGAGTCGAATGAAAAAATTACAACGCACGCCTGGTGCGAGAAGAGTTTTCGCAAGGCCACCCTGTCAGAGTGCAAGCTGCAGCTAACCCAAAACCTGGGGTTGATCAAAACGTTGATCGTTTTGTGCCCTCTGTTGGGATTGCTCGGCACAGTGACGGGTATGGTCAATGTGTTCGAGGTGATCGCGGTAGTTGGAACCAGTGACGCTCAGGCTATGGCGCAGGGCGTATACCGGGCAACGATTCCAACCATGTCCGGCTTGGTGGTGGCTCTTTCCTGTTTGTATTTCTCCGCGCGGTTGCAGCACAAGGCAGCAGAGTTGGGTGATAAGGCCACCGATCACTTGATGCAGCTGTAACCAATACGGTAGCGGTCGTAATCGATAATATAAGAATAATGATCTATGAGTTTACGAAGACACAATCGCAACGATGAAGAAGCTGAGCTGGATATGACTCCCATGCTCGATATCGTCTTTATTATGCTGATCTTTTTTATTGTAACCACATCTTTCGTCAAAGAAGCGGGCATTACAGTTAATACACCCAAATCACAGACGGCATCGAAACAAGACAGCGCCAATATTTTTATCGCCATTACCCGAGATGGAGAGGTGTGGATCGACAAGCGTCCAGTGGATGTGCGAGCGGTGCGCTCGGTCGTTGCCCGACTGCATGCGGAAAACCCCGGTGGTGCGGTGGTCATTCAATCTGATCGCGACTCGGCCACTCATGCGCTGGTGTCGGTAATGGATCAGGTGCGATTGGCAGGAATTGAAAAAATCGCCATTGCCGCCGACGAGGGCTAGGGTCTGCTCATATGTCTCGTCTGCTGCTATTTCCCGTTGCCTTACTGATTACTCTGTCGATATTCGCTTTTATGCAACGACTGATCAATGTCGATGCGTCGAAAATTGAATCAGTGGATGTCGCCGCCGTAGTGGAGCTCTACAAACCTCCACCGCCAGAACCTCCAGAAGATGAACCAGAGCCCGAGCCGGAAGACTCTGCGGACGAGCCAAGTATGGAGCCTGTAACAGCGGCTTCCCCTGCCGCTGCTCAATCTTTGAGTATGGATATGCCGGCAACTGATACCTTGAGTATGGGTTTGGACATCGGTCCCGTTGGCGAAGGCTGGAGTGCACCGGTGGCGGCTTCCGGCGGTCTGGACGGTCTGGGTAAGGATAACAGCGGTTATATCGAGGTGGTGCCTTATACCACTCAGCAGCCGCGTATTCCCGAAATTGCCTGGAAGAATAAAACCAGTGGCTGGGTGTTGGTGGTGTTTAACGTCGACCGTCGCGGGGCTACCAAGAATATCCGCGTGCTGGACGCCAATCCTCGTGGCATCTTTGAAGAGTCCGTCGTTAAAGCGGTAGGCTCGTGGCGCTACTCCGTATCGGGGATCAAGAACTATCGAGGCGATATGGTGCTGACACAGCGCATAGAATTGAACTGGAAAGATTACCGACGCGGGTACTGACTATGAAAGTGCGCTATCTAAAACCTGCCGCGGTAGTTGGGGTGTGGATTGTCTGTTCGGCTTCCGTCTATGGTGAGGCCTATCGCAGTAAGGTGTATCTGGATCCTTCCAAAAAAATTGATGAAAGCGTGTCGCTTTCCATTGAACAGCTGGAACAGCAGCTGGGCGGTTTTAGTGACAGCTATACCAAAGCCAGTGCAGGTCGCCATTTGGCCAGGCACTATGTCGCCCAGAAACAGTACGATAAGGCCGCCAGTTTTTATCAGCAGGCGCTGGCTGCCGAGGGATTGTCGCCGCTGGCCAATTTGGAAATGTCGAAAGAGCTGGCTACGGTTTTTCTATTGCAAAAGCGTTATGAAAAAGCCCTGAGCCTGCTCAATAACCTAAAGACGAAACTGGCCGAGGTGGATGCTCCATTTCTATTGTTATTGGGCCAGGCCCAGTTCAAGAGTGGCGATTTTTTGGCTCTGGCGGATACTCTCGATGAATTGATGGCGCAGCGCGAGGAGCTTTCCGAGTCGCAGCTGCAGCAATTGCTGTCCATGGCCTATGGCGCCCGCAACTACAAGCAGTGCGAAACCATTTTAACGCTGTTAATCGATAGAAATCCCAAGGATATGACGTATTGGCGTCAGCTGACGTCGATCTACTTGTCCCAGAATGAACACCGCAAAGCTCTGGACCGTCTGGCACTGGCTCGTGAGAAACGGCTGCCGTTCTCCGAGGCGGATATCAAGCTACTGGGCAATCTCTATATGTCCAACCAGGCGGCCGAAAAGGGGGCGCGAACGCTATCCGGCGCCTTGAACAGTGGAGAACTTGAGAAGAATGCGGAGCATTATCGCCAGTTGTTTGAATACTGGTTGGTTGCTCGTGAGAAGGCCAAGGCCGCTTCGGCTTTAAAACAGGCAGCAGCGTACAGCGGAGATACCGAGCTATATCTCAAACTGGCGCAGCTTTATATGGAGCAAGAACGCTGGTCAGAGATGAGTGGTACTTTGCTGCAGGCATGTACCAAAACTCTCAAAGATCGCTACGTAGGTAGGGCCAATTTATTGCTGGGTATCAGCCAGTTTAAGCAAAAAGATCTGAGCAATGCTCGCCGTTCCCTGATCAATGCCACCTTAATGGGATCTCAGTGGCAAAAAGCCAATCAGTGGCTGAGCTATATGAAAGCAGCCCCTGCCACTGCAGACGAGATGCGCAGTATCGAAGGTCCATGTGCTCCAGCAGATCCGGATGTTCGTGTTGTGGAAGATGCCATGAGAGTGGCGAACGCTGAGAGCTCTAATGTGGAGATCTCTGACGAATTACCCGTGATGGCGTCGGCCACGGATATCAAAACCAAGGTGGTTGATGGTCGTCGCTTCTATCTGACTCAAGCACAGATTGCGAGCGAGTCACTGGCTCAGCAGTTGAGCTCATTGATGGTGCCATTGGGGGTTAGCCTGGTGAGAGGAGGTGGTTCTATCGATGGCCCACTGCACCTGTTTTTTGCTGGTGACGGAATAATTCAAAACGACAAAATATCGCTTGCGGCGGGTTTTCCCATCAAAGGTAATCCTCGCTCTAAAGGACGCTACAAGAGCAAGAAACTGGGGCCGTTCAAGTGTGTGTACATCAACTTCGAGGGCGATAACGTCGCTTTGCGAGAAGCATGGGAACGGCTGTTTCGAGAAGCCTTGCAGTCGGGTTTCGAGCTGACCGGAGAAGGGCGCCAGATTCTGGAAGTTGGTGGCGAGCCCGGTCAAATCAAGGCTGAGTTGCAGTTGGGGGTTTTGTAGTATTCTGAAACGTCATCCGTCATTGCGAGCGGAGTTAAGCAACCTCTTGCAGCACTAGCTAGGTTCGAGAGATTGCTTCGCACCGCAAACAATGACGTTTTTATTTTGATTGTTGCAACAATACCTGCAATGGATGCGGCAGTTGAATCTCATCTTCGCGTTTTACCTGGCTTCGGCAAGAGTAACCCGTCGCCATCAGCTTGCCCTGATTCTCACGCTTCTTAACAATCTCACCCCAGGACAGTTGGTAAATGTGTTTTGACGTGGCAACGTTTTTCGCTTCGTGACCGTAGGTGCCGGACATACCACAGCAACCGGTGGCTTCCTGGCTGAATGTTTGCCCCAGTGCACTAAAGATGGCCTTCCAATCTTGCATGGATGCCGCGGCATTGGTTTTTTCCGTGCAGTGAGCCAGTAGTTTGAACTCACCCGGCGCGAATTTATCGCTCTGTTGCTGAAGAGCTTCCGTGTGCTGTGCCAGCCACTCTTGTATTAGTGCAACCTTTGGCGCTTGGTCGCCCAGTACTTTTTGATACTCACTGCGATAGGCCAGTGTCATGGACGGTTCGATACCAATCAGAGGAATGCCGGTGTTGGAAAGACTGTTCAAAAATGCCGCGGTTTGAGATGCGGTATTCTTAAACTGTTTCAAAAAACCGTGCACATGAAGAGGCTTGCCGTTCGCTTTGAACGGTGACAGCAGTGGGTTGAATCCGAGCTTTTTCAGAAGCTGTAGCGTGTCCAGTACGACCTGAGTGTCAAAGTAGCTGGTAAAGGCATCTTGCACCATAATAACGGTTTGTTGCTTGGCTTCATCGCTGAGAGCGGCTATGCGCTGAGGGGTGGCATAGTCTACACCAAGAGACGCAGCCGCTTTTTCGATGTCGACGCCACTCAATGGAGGGCTGTCCACCATACCCGCGGTGCGAGCCATAATGGCCTGCATAAATTTGGGCTTGATCAAACCGTTATAGAGCCAGGCCACTTTGGCTAGCGTGGGTATAAAGTGTTCCAGCCCGCCAATGAAATAGTCTTTCAGGGGGCGCAAATAGCGGCCGTAGTAGAGCTCCAGAAATTTGCTTCTGAATTCGGGTACGTCCACTTTGATAGGGCACTGGCCGACACAGGATTTGCACGCAAGACAGGCGCTCATGGAGTCCATGACTTCGTTGGAAAAATCGTATTCGCCCTGGGCGCGCGACCAGGTGTTCTTAGCGCGCGATGGCAGACTTCCCAGAAACGAGCGTTGTTGCAGTTGTTGGCTTTCCGAAACCGGATTGATTCCACGCTCGCTAAGTTGCTTGAGCCATTCGCGGATTAACGACGCGCGTCCCTTGGGCGAATGAACTCGTTGCCGGGTGCCTTTCCAGGAAGGGCACATGGCGTCGTTGGGATTCCAGTTGAAACAGGCACCGTTGCCGTTGCAGTACATGCCTTCGCTGTAGGCGTCCCACACTTGCACAGGGATTTTGCGATCTTCCTGGCCTCGTGTCGTGGCTTCGTCTACTTTAATCAGCTCAATGCTGGCTTTGGGGGTCGCGATTTTTCCGGGATTCAATTGGTTGCGTGGGTCGCA
Organism: Cellvibrionaceae bacterium; assembly: GCA_027012915.1. The sequence continues at coordinate 2,260 of JALUYN010000335.1, read as the reverse complement.
AGTGGCCTTGATTCGTTGCAACTGCGGATAGAGGTCGCCGAAGAAATTCAGTGCGTACTCTGAGCGCAAGCCCTTGCCATGTTCGCCCCACAAAAGACCGTTGTACTTGTATGTCAGGTCTGCCACCTTGTCGGACAGCTCGCGAATCAGGGTTTCCTGTTGCGGGTCTTTCATGTCGATGGCAGGACGTACGTGCAATACGCCGGCGTCGACGTGGCCAAACATGCCGTAGGCCAGATTCTTACTGTCCAGCAGTTCACGGAATTCCAGGATAAAGTCGGCCAGGTTTTCCGGTGGTACGGCAGTGTCCTCCACGAACGGAATGGGGCGGGCTTCGCCTTTGGCGTTACCCAGCAAACCCACCGCTTTTTTGCGCATCGCCCAGATTTTCCCAACAGAAGCCGAGCCCCAGGCTACCGAGTAACCGATGCTGGCGCCTTCGCCGTTGAGTGCGTTCAATTGATCTGTCAGGCGCTGCACTTTGTCTTTTAGCTCGTCTTCACTGTCGGCGGTATATTCCACCAGATTGATGCCCTGAACTTCGGGTTTGTTCTCCTGATCTCCAGTGTCGAAAAATTCGGCGACGGTGTGCCAGACGATATCGTTCATGGCGAGGTTGAGAACTTTCGAATCGATGGTCTCAATCGAGGTGGGACCAGCTTTCATCAGCTCAGTGGCGTCGCGCAGTGCTGCATTAAAGTTAGCGTATTGCACATTGACTAATGCGGAGCATTTGGGGATTGGCAGCAGGTTGAGTTTCGCTTCTGCGATAAAACCCAGTGTTCCTTCGGAGCCGCAGAGCACACTGTTGAGATCAAACTGTCCTTCGCTGGTGCGAATGTGTGCCAGATCGTAGCCGGTAAGGCAGCGATTGAGCTTCGGGAATTTGGCCTCAATGGCTTCGTGGTGTTCCTTCTGGATGTCGTTAACAACTCGGTGCAGCTCGCCTACACGATCCTGTCGGCTGGCGGTGGCCTTGAATGTTTCCTCGTCCATAACATAAGAGGTCCATTGGCTGCCATCGAGAAAAACTGTGGTCAAAGACAGCACGTGGTCGCGGGTTTTACCGTACAGGCAGGATCCTTGCCCTGAAGCGTCGGTATTGATCATGCCGCCAATAGTTGCGCGGTTGCTGGTGGACAGTTCCGGCGCAAAGAACAGACCGTGTGGCTTTAGGGCGGCATTGAGCTGGTCTTTGACCACGCCCGATTGCACCCGCACCCAGCGTTCCGTGGGATTGATCTCCAGAATTTTGTTCATGTATTTAGAGGTGTCGATGATCAAACCGTCAGTGAGAGATTGACCATTGGTGCCCGTGCCACCACCGCGGGGGCTGAGTACGATATCTCTAAATCCCTTGGTATTGCTCAGTTCCGTAACTCGAATCAAATCATCGATATTGCGTGGATAGATAACCCCTTGCGGTAGCACCTGGTAGATGGAATTGTCCGTGGACAGTACGGTGCGGTTGGCGTAATCCGGGTTGAGATCACCCTCGAAGCCGCAGGCTTTTAGGGCATTGATGAAAGCCAGATATTGGGCTTGAACCGGAGAGGTTTCTTGGATACTTGGAATCATGGGGGCAACACTGCGAATAAATCAAAAACAGGCCGCATTTTACCCTCTCGCCGCAAGTGGACCAAGGGTCTATAGTGTTAACAGGCCCTAGGTAAGAATAAAGAAGGAAGGGAAACTCCGTGACTCAGATGCCTAATCGCCGCCGCCACCAGAGGGTGGCCTACCCGCAATCGGGGATCCGCACGCTGGTCAAGAACGCCAGCGGTGATGTCTTGGACACACAAGACATACAGGTGATCGACTTCAGTCGCTCGGGATTGGGGATTCAGTCGGTTAATCAGTTTGCCGTGGGCGACGCGCTGGAGCTGGAAATGTCCTTATCCGGAGGCCCACCTTTGCGGCCGACCGCCGTGATTTGCAATCGCCGACAGCTGGAGCACAGCTTTCGCTACGGCGCCTTTTTTGAATATGAAGTCTTGCCAACCACCGCTGAGTCAGATCAGGTGCTGAAGCAGGTGGAAATGGATTTGGGGGAAATGAGCAGTGCCAGGTAGAAGCTCTCTGCCAGCGTCGGGAGATTGCTTCGGCTGTGCCTTATTGCCATGGATGGCATGTACTAGTCATTCGTACCAAAAATACCAAACAGCGCATCTTTCTCGTCACTGCTGACATTGGCGGTGGGTTGCATGTCCTGTCTGACACCGGCGCATACCTGGTTGCGGCCACCTTCTTTGGCCTGGTA
>JALUYN010000334.1 GCA_027012915.1 Cellvibrionaceae bacterium | reverse complement strand
TGATAAGTGTAGAGAACTCTACTCTTTGATAATAGCTACCGCAGAGATCTCCACCAACATCTGCGGATGCACCAGCGCATCAATGCCAATCAAACTGGTCGCATGAATGGGAAACGGTTTGCCATCCAGGGCTGTCATCATGCCTTGGCCGACCTGAGCAGAGACGTCAGGGTTCAGGCCCTTCACGAACACGTGGCTGCTGACAATATCCTGGGGCGTTGCTCCTGCAGCCTCGAGAGCCAGGGAGAGGTTTTGCAGCGCTTTCTGGGTTTGCACTTTGTAGTCACCCTTGCCCTGCAGTTTCATCTGGGTATCGAAGGCGCCCTGGCCAGCAACATGAATAGTTGTGTTCCCCGTACTGGTGACCACCTGGTGAAACCCCATGGGTTTGAATAACGTGTCGGGATTTATGGGTGTGTTGCTCATAGTCTCTCTCTTTCGAACAGCAAAGAGCCTAGGTTCGATCAGTCAACTCCAGGAAAAAACCCAGTGTTTTCCTCATGACTCACTTTCACTTGCCGCGCCATCATCAAAGTCTATTCGAACACAACTTTACGCCAGCACCATCTTATGTCGTATGATTGCAGCATTTAGCAACTTCTGTTTATTAAATAAGGACCAAAATGGACCCCGAATTTTTTTCCGCCTCACTGATCAATCTGATTATCAACCTTGCCTACACCATTCTGGCTCTGGTCGTCGGCGTCTATGGACTGCTCTGGGTCGACAAGAAATTATTGAAGAACATCAACATAGAAGAGGAAATCAAGAACGGTAATATTGCCGCCTCACTGTTTGCGTCTACTATTCTGATTTTCGTCGCACTCATCATTGCCTTTGGCTTCCGCGGCTAAGACCATGAGTAGAGTCCGGGACTTTTTTGTCATCCTGGTTGTGCTGCTGATTATTATCAGTGGTGAATCCAGGAAGGAAAGTCGAGATGAAAGTAAGCACCTGAAGCAAATCAGTGATTCCAGCTGGCAAGAACTCGACGGCCAGGACTTGTCGCTCAAGGTTCCGGATTATCAACTGCATATCTTGCCGATTAATTTCTACCGCAGCCGCAAAGATGTAGAAGCTATGCTGCGCAGCACTGGCGATACCAGTAACAACTATTTGTATCGTCACGACAGCATTGGCACTTATACCATGTCCGCTCAAGGGCTCGACAAACGCCAACATCTGGTCAACAGTTATTTGGAAGGCTTCGCACCCTTCCCGGTAGAGAATGTAACAACACCTCTTTATATTCTGGCCCAACGCAAACGCTATCTTTTGGATGACAAGCAATACGCCGGGCGCAGCGATGTTTGGCAGAGTAGCCGTCAGGCTTACTACTATTCGAGAGGCGACTGCGAAGATCACGCGCTGGCTTTGGCCGACTGGCTGATTGCAATGGGGGAAGACGCACGGGTCGCCGTGGGAGATGTGGACGGCAATGGTCACGCCTGGGTGGTATTATTCAGAGACAACCGAGAATTTTTGCTGGAAGCCACTCAGAAACGCGGTATCAACAGTGTTTACCCATTGGCTTCACTACACCAAAACTACCACCCTCAATACATGTTTAACCGCGAGTATTTTTGGGAAAACACCGGTTCAAAATTCACTACACGATATTCTGGTACACACTGGAAAAAGCAAAGTCACTATCAAGTTATCGACAAGAAAACATAGACTAAAAATGAGCGAAAAACCCAGCAAAACCAAAACCAGTTTTTATCGCCGTCTCTATTTGGCCTACCTGATTGATGGAGGCACTAACAGCGTGCCCGCGATTATAGAAGCCACCGGGATGCCGCGTCGCACCGCACAAGACACCATCGTTGCGATGCACGAATTGGGAATTACATGCGAGTTTGTCGGCGGCACCAAGAACGGCTTATACAGCATAAACGACTGGGGTGCGATCAATAAAAGGTGGATTACCAACAATCTGGAAGAGATCAAATCCGTACTTGGGTACCCCTAACTAACACTGTCCGGATCGCTATAGGCCCATGGCCTGCTTTACGATCAGGTTCTTCAACACCCCCAGATTATTGAGCCTGCGCATGCCCTCGTTGCGCATCCAGCGCAACGGTAATTCATCAGAACCGAACAACGTCTTAAACCCTTCCATAACACTCATCATTGCCAAATTGTGCCATTTGCGATTGCGCTGGTAGCGTTTCAAAATTGACGGTTCATCGGCGGGCAAACTGCGGCGGCAAGCTCGAGCAATTTCATCGCGCAGTGCCATTACGTC
>JALUYN010000333.1 GCA_027012915.1 Cellvibrionaceae bacterium | reverse complement strand
CTTATTTAGAATGACTAAATGGCGCTCATTCCGCCTGACTGGGAACAAAAATAGTCTCCAGCAGAAGTATCAGAATTAGTGTTAACAGGCCCTAGATAGTTGACTGAATTAACCGCCAGAATAAGTTTCGGAAATTAGCCACGGAAATCATTATGACCACTCTTAGCGAATCCATAGAAATACAGCGACCGGCTCACGAAGTGTTTGCCTATGTCTCCGACTTCTCAACCTGTGAACAATGGGATAGCACCGCAGTATCCTCCCAGCGACTGGACTCTGGCCCCATTGCGGTGGGCAGCCGCTTCAAAGTCATCTGCGCGGGTCCGATTGGAAAAATTCCGCTGGAGTACGAAATTCTGGAGTTGGAGAACGACCAAAAAGTTGTCCTTATTGGCCGGGGGCGTTTTTTCGATGTCGTCGACACCATCACTATTTCTCCCACCAGATCCGGCTGCAAATTACGTTACCAGGCAGTGTTCTCCTGGCGACCAGGCATTGATCGCCTGGCACCGCTGATGCGCAATGGCCTCGAAAAAATGGGTTACAAGTCTGTGCAGAAAGGCTTGCGCGAGGCTCTCAACGACAACTACGACGCTCCAACCATATCCAAGGAAAATTCCCGAGCTGATAGTTTCCTGGCAACCGCCCTGAGCCGCTTCACCAAACGCGGTTACAAACTCGGCAAGAAACGCTGGAACCCCGTATCAGCCTATATGGGTGACAAACACATTGTGCTGACCGGTGCTACAGCGGGCTTGGGCAAAGCCTGCGCTTACACACTGGCCCGCCAAGGGGCGGAGCTGACACTGGTAGTGCGCAACGCCGAAAAAGGCCGGGAACTGGTAGATGAATTGATAAACGACACCGGCAACCAGAGCATTCATCTGGAAATTGCCGATTTGAGTTTGATGCGGGATGTGGACTCGGTAGTTGCCAAACTCATACAAAAAGCGAAACCTATCGACGTACTGATCAATAACGCGGGAGCCTTGTTCAATCCTCGCCAGGTTACCAGCGAAGGCCTCGAACAGAGTTTTGCGCTGCTGCTTCTCGCGCCTTATCGCCTGACTGAAGGGCTCTACCCGCTGCTCAAGCAGGCAGCTCGGACCAATCGCCCAGCCCGTGTCGTCAATGTAGTGTCCGGAGGTATGTATACACAGCGCTTGCATGTCGGCGACCTGCAAAACGCGCGAGGAGAATACTCCGGCTCAGTTGCCTATGCACGATGTAAACGTGCGCTCATGATCAAGACCGAACAGTGGGCTGAAGATTGGGCCAGCGACAATATTGTTGTCAACGCCATGCACCCAGGCTGGGCGGACACACCCGGGGTTGTCAGCGCCCTGCCTACATTTCATAAAGTAACTCGACACCTGTTGCGCACTCCCGAAGAAGGCGCAGATACCATCAGCTGGTTAGCCACCGCATCGGAGGCTGGCAAGGTCAGCGGCAAGCTGTTTCTTGATCGAGAGCCGCGCACCACTCATCTGTTGAAATCCACAGAGGAATCCCCGGTTTCTCGAGAAACATTGCGCGACAGCCTGGCCAATTGGGATAACACCCATTCACTGGAACAAGCTTCCTAAGGACTCAACTCGGAGCTGCTAATGCGCAGCTCTGAGCCCTGTTCCATGAGCGTTTACACAAATACCTATATCGCGGTCAGTGAGTATCCCGCTTTCGGGAAGTGCACATGCAAATTGCCGAAGTCACTGGTTTCTCGCAACACGATAATGCGCTCATTGTTACTGGCGACCAGAGTACCCTCTACCGCAACCATGGCGTAGTCCGATGGCATTACCGCCACCTGCTTGCCCATCAGATCTGACGACTCGTCAGCAACATCAGGCAATGCTCTCGGCTCAGCTTCATGGGCGATCTTGAACACCTCAGCTTTGGAAATTTCCTCCTGCTGACCATGCCCAATGTCAGTCACACGTCGATACCAATCGGCAACCTTGGGACCCGCTTTCAGATCGCGGCGGTTACAAAGCACATGCAGCCACAGCGGGTGATAGGTAGCGAAATCGGCAATTGAAACCTGATCACCACCGACCCAGGCATACTGCTCCAATCTGCGTTCGAGACTATCCACCAGAGCACCAATGATGGCTTCGGCTTCCTGCCCCTTGGGTGGACGCACAGTGCCACCTTTCAACATACCTGCACGATCCTTCGCGAAGCGATACATGCCCAGCGGACCGAACGAACGCAACATAGTGCCAAGCAATCGCAGCGGCGGCACAGCGC
>JALUYN010000332.1 GCA_027012915.1 Cellvibrionaceae bacterium | reverse complement strand
CGCGAAACGACCATATCGATGACCTCAGCACAGGTAGCCCCATCCTGTGGCTACCTGTGCTGAGGTCGGAGTAAAAATCAGTTTGGCCAGGGAAAACTAATGAAAATTGTGTTCTTTGAGGCAGAGAAGTGGGAGTGCGATATTCTGCAGCAGGCCTGCTGCAATCATGAGGTTGTTTTCACGGACGAGGAACTCGGAACAGCCAACGTTGGCCTATACAGGGACGCCGATATCATCTCCCCTTTCGTTCATTCGGTCCTGGACCACTCGGTCCTTGACTGTTTTGAGCATCTGAAGTTCATTGCTACCCGGTCGACGGGATACGACCATATCGATTTGGAGTATTGCACCAGAAATGCGATTCCAGTCAGCAATGTGCCCGTCTACGGTGACCAGACTGTTGCGGAGCATGTTTTTGCGCTGCTCCTTGCCATTAGCCACAAGATTCCAGAGGCGATCAATCGCACTCGCAAGGGGGATTTTTCTCAGAAAGGCCTGCAGGGGTTTGACCTGCAAGGCAAAACCCTGGGAGTGATCGGTACCGGGTCTATCGGAAAGCGTGTTGTAGAAATAGCGCAGGGGTTTCGCCTGAACGTTCTTGCCTGCGATCCCAGGCCGGATGACCTATTCGCGGATCAATACAACGTGTCTTACGTCGATTTGGATCGTCTTCTTGAGCAGTCCGATGTGGTGACGCTGCACGTACCTGGCAGCAAATCGGCCAAGCATCTTCTGTCGGACAGGGAGTTCGCCCGGATGAAGCGCGGGGTTGTCCTGATTAATACCGCTCGCGGCTCCGTTGTTGATACCCAGGCTTTGCTGTACGCGCTGGCGGATGGGAAAGTGTCGGCTGCCGGTCTTGATGTGCTGCCGGATGAGCCCTCCATCAGGGAGGAGGCGGAATTGATCCGCTCCTTTTTTGACAAGAAACATGATCTGGAAACGCTGTTCGCCAACCATGTTCTTCAGCACATGAGAAACGTCATCGTCACCCCGCACAGTGCGTTCAATACGAAAGAGGCTGTCGAAAGAATCCTCACGACCACCGGCGAAAACATTGTTGGCTTCATTGAGGGTGCACCCCGCAATCTTGTGAACAAACACTGAGCCAGGATGATTTTTTATGCCGATGCTCTATACCTATTTGATCTGGGGTGTGTTGTTGGTGCTGCTGTCGGGATTGGTTCTTGTTGTTACCTGCAATAAGAAGATGCTGAGGATGAGCCTTGGTACCGCTCCCCTGGGGTCGTGAATTCAGATAATAACTGCAGCATTTTTCGTAATTTATACGAGCATCGCTATTGGCAGACCAGGACATAATAAAAGGCTAATCATCATGTGGAACGAAAAAGGCAATAGCCATCTCCAACAACCCATCTTGCCGTCACTATTCAGCATTGGCGCCATTGGTTTGACCCTCGCTGGCGCGCTGATCTGGCAGTCTGAGTTTGCGTATGCGCTTGATTATGTTTCCTCGTACGTGGATGGTCTGCTGCGCTGGTGGTATGTGGCACTGGTTGCGTTTCTGACGGCATTTGTTATTTGGCTAGGGCTGGGGCGTTACAAGAACGTGCGCCTTGGTAAAGACTACGAACAACCGGAATACCGGCTTTTTCCCTGGTTGGCGATGCTGTTTGCGGCCGGCACGGGTGTGGGGCTGCTGTTCTGGAGCATCGCCGAGCCAATCATGCACTTTCAGGGTAACCCTTTTACTTCGGAGGGCTTTACTCCCTCCGCTGCGTCTACTGCAATTCAATTGTCGTTTTTCCACTGGGGGCTGAACGGATGGGCTATTTTTGCGTTGGTCGCGATTGCATTCGGATACTTCAGCTATCGCCATGATCTCCCGCTCGCGCCTCGATCAGCGCTGTACCCGTTTATTGGTGAAAGAATCTTTGGCTTTTGGGGGCACGTCGTTGACGCGCTCGCTGTTTTTGCGACTGTATTTGGTCTGGCGACGACGCTGGGGCTGGGAGCCCGTCAGACTGGCACGGGGCTCAAGTGGCTTTTCTCCGTGGAGGCGTCTCTTTGGGTGGAGCTGTCGGTGGTCGCCGTGGTTACTGTAATCGCGACGATTTCGGTGGTTTCTGGGGTCAGGCGGGGCGTGAAAATATTGAGTGAGGTAAATCTTTGGCTAACGCTGATTTTACTCGCCGCCTTTATGATTATTGGCCCCTTTGATTACATGGCAGGGTTGTTGGTGCAGGAAATTGGCGGTTACCTGGATAGTCTATTGATCATGACATTCTAT
>JALUYN010000331.1 GCA_027012915.1 Cellvibrionaceae bacterium | reverse complement strand
CCCCCCTTAACCCCCACAAAAACCAATGCTAATCTAACAAATCACAACAACCAGCCGAAAACCCAGAAACGGCCCAAAACAAAACCGAGACCAAAAGTGAACACCAAAGCCCAACACTCCCAAGGATTGCTGCTATTTAGCCTTCATAACGGCAGGGAGTTCGCCCTGGGCACACTTAAGATTCGCGAGCTGGTGCCCTTTACGCCGATCACATCCATCGTCAATTCCGAGCCCGGTGTATTGGGGGCCGTGACAATTCGTGGGCAGACCATTGCGGTGATCGATATGGCGGAGGTGATCGGTTATGGCGCCACGCCGCAGGATGAAATGCAGAAGTCCTTTATTGTGGTCACTGATTGTCAGCGCAAGACTGTGGGCTTTCTGGTGCGTAGCATCGACCGCATTGTGGAGACTAACTGGAAGCAGATTAAGTCCCCACCCAAAACTCTGGGCCATGACGTCTGTATTACCGGCACCACGGACGTGGAGGGGCGGGTAATACAGTTAATGGATGTGGAACTGTTGCTGAACCGCATCTATACCGACCCTGACGGGCATCTCGATGTGGCCATTACCGATGTGGAACGAGAGAAGCTCAAACCTTTGAATATCCTGGTGGTGGACGATTCACTTACTGCACGAAAGCAGCTTACCGATGTACTGAATCACCTGAACATTCCGTTCCATGTAACCGACAATGGTGAACATGCGCTGGAGATAATGCGTGAGCAGGCCAATAGCGGGCGCCCGGTGGATTTGTTGGTCAGCGATATCGAGATGCCGGGACTGGATGGCTACGAGCTGACCTTTGAGGTGCGCAATGACAAGGCACTAGACGGTGCCTACATTATCTTGCACACCTCATTGTCCAGTGAAATCAGCGTCAGCCAGGCGCATCAGGTGGGCGCCAATGAGGCGTTGGAGAAGTTTGATGCGCGGCACCTGGTGGAGTCCATGCTCAACGCTGTTGATGATTGAGTTTTAACAGGTCCTAGAATGTTTTTGCGTGACTGGGAAGTCATATTTTTGCACCCAAAGGGAAGGTGTCCGATGTTGAAATCAATGGTATTGCTATGGCTTGTTATTGTCTCAGCTCCGGCGTTGGCGGTGGTTATTAATGTGGTCAATGCCGGATTCGAGGATCCGCAACTGAGCGGCGGCAGCATGACGTGGTCCAGTGCTAACCCGCTTGGTTGGACGGACCTTCCGTCAGGGCAGGCAACCCTGGCGTCCGGAGCGACCATTATTCATGATGCCACGCGAGCGCGAACTGGTAATCAGTATCTGCATTTTCAAATATCCAACCAGTCTTCCAATCAGCGAGTGATTCAGAATTTTTCACAGGCCCTGACACATTTAAACGAACTTTGCTCATCCGAAAACAAAGTACGTCCACACCTACGGGTAACTTAAAAAGGGCGACCGATGCACATACAATAGCGCTGTCTTGTCTATTGTTACGGAGCCCTTACCTTGGCCAAATCCAAATCTTCCAGCGCCTACGTCTGCAATGAATGCGGTTCTGACTTTACCAAATGGCAGGGGCAGTGCTCTGATTGCGGTGCCTGGAACAGTCTCTCCGAAGTTCGCCTGGGGCCTACACCGTCCAATCGCAATGAGCGCTTTGATGGTTACGCCGGTGCATTGGCCAACGATGTTCAGCTTCTATCGGAAATTGATCTACAGGCGCTGCCGCGTTTCTCCTCCGGTAAGGGCGAGTTTGACCGGGTGCTTGGCGGCGGTTTTGTGCCGGGTTCGGTGGTGTTGATCGGCGGCAACCCAGGTGCCGGTAAATCCACATTGTTGCTTCAGACCATGTGTTTTTTGGCGCAGCAGCAGGAGGCACTTTACTGTACCGGTGAGGAATCTCTGCAACAGGTGGCGATGCGGGCGCAGCGTTTGGGTTTGCCTGCAGATCGTTTAAAAATGCTGTCCGAAACCAGTGTTGAATCCCTAGTGGCTACCGCACAGAAGCTCAAGCCAAAGATCATGGTGGTGGATTCCATCCAGGTGATGCATATGGCCGATGTTACCTCGGCCCCCGGATCCGTCTCTCAGGTGCGCGAAAGCGCAGCTTATCTGACACGCTTTGCCAAACAGAGCGGCACGGTATTGATTCTGGTGGGACACGTCACCAAGGACGGCAGTCTGGCTGGCCCTAAAGTCCTGGAGCATATGATCGATTGCTCTATCTTGCTGGAGGGTACTCACGACTCCCGTTTTCGCACCCTGCGCGGTAGCAAAAACCGCTTT
>JALUYN010000330.1 GCA_027012915.1 Cellvibrionaceae bacterium | reverse complement strand
GACGAAATAAGGCAACCAGTGCCGCAGCAAAAGCCACGCTAGCACTTACGAATGCCACCAACTGCTGGAATGCTTCACTACCACTGGCTGTGTGCCAACTCAACCAAAACGATACAGCGAGCAATAGGGCAATCAAAGGGTAAAGAGCACTTGCGATCGTCTTGCCCACACCACTCCGCCGGTTCACTACAAACATTTCTCGAATGGAGAAAGCAGCGTAGAGTACAAGAATAGGCACAAAAAACTGCTGTAACATAACAAAGTTCCTTTCTGATCTACTGCTTATTCCACAGAAACCCAGACACCGCCATCGGCCCTACGCACCCGGTTCTGCAGCAGATTGGTAATCGAGTGATCTCACCAGTCATTATTGTGTACGAACGTCATGACGTTCATCTGTCCGTGTACTATATCTACATCTGTATGTCAACAAAAAATATTGCTGGTTGGCACTCATTCTCAGCCGGGATCATTGTGGGCTCAGGGCAGGATTGGCCCGGGATGTCGCCTTACTACAGCATCGTCCGAGCCGGACGCGATGCCATCTCGCATAAGTGGAATCGACGATTGAAGCTGCACGCCGCTGCAACCAGATAGCGCCGCGCCTATTTGCGTTGACCCAGGGCATGGCAGCTTCCGCTAATCGTACCCTTGAGGTTGACCCAGCGTGCGCCATGTAGCTTGCAAGTGGCCCGTTGGCGTGCGTTGCCGACCGGACAGCGGCATGGGCCGTAAAACAGAATCAAAGTTCCCCTAAATGTTCGTCATCCCGGGCACATACCCAGGATCCAGGGAGAGGTCGTGGGTGACGTTACCGGTGTTTACCTGCACGGGGCATGGGTCCCTCGTGATGCCGCTCCACGGTGTCACGCTTCCCGGACCCACCCCGCGGCGCGAACCACGACCTACCCGAAGAGACCGATCTGTTCACGCTGAGCCCGGCCACGCTCAACGACATCACCCGGCTTCTCAACGGCCATCCACGTCAGACTCCGAACTGGCGAACGCCGGAAGAAACCATGGTTGAAGCAATCGCCAAGTTCTCAAACCGTGTTGCCCATGATGGTTGAATCCAAGTCTTCTGCTAGCCATACGGCGTCTCGATTCCGGGAAGCGACTGAACTTCCGGAACCGAGACCATCCGTCAACATCTTGTTTACTTCGTCAATCCGTAGTGGCCGGAGTAGCATGCATTCCATGGACGATAACACTGCTGGCCGAAACAATCCCTGCAAGAATCGCAGTAGCCAAGCCAATGTAACCGCCAAGAATCACGAATCCTCCCAGGCTGGCCCAACTACCGATCGCGAGTGCCAGCAGACTCAGCCAGGCACCTAGTAGAAACAACATTCGTACAATTCCCATAAAGCCGCTGCTGAATGATCCCACCCAGACATAAGCCAGAAACACTGCCCAGATAAAATAGAACCAGCCAAAATAGGCGGCAGCGCCCATCGCACTACCGATAAGGGCAATATGGGTCACCCACAATATACCACCACCCCCAAAAAATACTATAGAATCAAGGGTTTGGTCTTGTAGAAAAGCAAGAATACCCATGACGAACAGGAGAATCGCCAGCGGATATTCCATATTGACTGCGGGTGCAAAAAATTGGTCCGACAGCCATGCAGCATGGGGCATGCTGATCATCCAATATGCCAGTGCCCATGCCATGTAACCAATCGTAGTTGTAATCGTTGTTCGATTAGTGTTCATTTCAACCCTCCTCTTGTGCTTCCACAAGTATTCGTAAAACAAATGTATCTACACGATTACTAAGGGAAAAATAAAAATCTACAACTACCTTTTACTATCTGGATTGTTTTCGGATACTCGATTTCGAGTAGAGAACACCACACGCCGACATAAAGCCGACCCTTATGGGCATTGAAGCCCATTTATCATTAACTAGATTGTAAGCTTATCTTGGTTGCTATCTATCTCCTTACCCAGGTATCGAGTCACACCAACCCAGGTGGCTTATGGCTCGATAGCCTTTTACAAACCTAGTTATTTGGACTCCATTTTCCATACATAGTTCCTTTTCTTTGCCTAGGTACCACAAACTGGATCGATCACAGGTGACCTCGAAAAATTGTCACGAGCTAGCCGAGTGCCATACCCCCGGAGTGAGCAACGAGACCTATCGAGTGATAAAGCAACTTCTGTTCTGTAAATTTGACGTTCCTTTCGACGCACATGATCAGGCGGCGGTCAGGTAGATCCGACCGCTCACCCACTCCTCGGAGA
>JALUYN010000329.1 GCA_027012915.1 Cellvibrionaceae bacterium | reverse complement strand
GGTTGACAAGCAGGCGCGTCTAACGCGATCGGGACGCCAGTTGATGACCTTGCCAGTGGACCCCCGCTTGGGGCGAATGCTGTTGGCGGCCAATGAGCTTAACAGCCTCAACGAGGTCCTCATTATCGTCAGTGCGATGGCGGTACAGGACCCCCGTGAGCGCCCGGCAGAGAAACAACAGGCTTCAGACGAAAAGCATCGTCGTTTTCGAGATGATCACTCCGATTTTATTGCCTATATCAATCTTTGGCGCTACGTGGAGGAACAACGGCAGGAGCTATCAAAAAGCCAGTTTCGCAAATTGTGCAAGAGAGAATACTTGTCCTTCTTGAGATTACAGGAATGGCGAGAGATACATCACCAACTGTTATTGGCCTGCAAAAAACTGGGCTTCAAATCGACTGGTGAAGAAGCTGGCTACGAGGCGATCCACAAGGCTCTGTTGCCAGGATTACTTGGTCAAATTGGTCACAAGGCAGAAGATAAAGAGTATCTGGGCGCACGCAATCGCCGCTTTCATATTTTTCCTGGCTCCTCGCAAGCCAAAAAAGGTCCTAAATGGATGGCCGCCGGGCAGCTGTTGGAGACCTCGAGATTATTTGCTCACCAGGTGGCGAAAATCGAACCGCCCTGGGTCATCAAAGCAGCCGAACATTTGCTGAAGAAAACGCAATACGAACCTCACTACGAGGTTAAAACCGGGCAGGTGATGGCCTACCAGCGAGTCAGCCTGTACGGGCTGGTATTGGTGGAGAAGCAGCGTGTGGGCTTCAGCCAAATCGACCCGAAACTCTCACGTGAAATCTTTATTCGCGCTGCTCTGGTCGAAGGTAATTACCGCGGCAAAGGTCGCTTTTTTGCGAGCAATAAGGCTCTGATTGAAGAGGTTCAGGAGCTGGAAGCCAAGACCCGGCGCCGGGATATTCTGGTCGATGACGAAGCCATCTTTCACTTCTACGATGAGCGGATTGCTGAGCAGGTAGTCAATCTTGCTGGGTTCGAAAAATGGCGTAAGGACGCGGAACAAAGCGAGCCGACATTACTGTGCATGAATCGTGGCTATCTGATGCAGCACGATGCCAGTGCCGCATCGCAAGCCCAGTTTCCTACTGAATTGGAGTGGGATGGCTTGAGTTTCCCTCTTAAATATCATTTCGAGCCCAATCACCCCGAGGATGGTGTCAGTGTGCAGGTGCCCGTGGCAGCACTGCATCTGGTTCCGGAAAAGCGTCTCGAGTGGGTCATTCCCGGTATTCTTAGAGACAAGTGTATTGCTCTGGTGAAGGGACTGCCGAAGCAATGGCGCAAACACTTTGTACCGGTTCCGGTTTATGTAGATAAGGCTCTGGCCACGCTCAAGGCGGATAACAGTGCTTTGTGTGACGCTCTGGCGCACCAACTGAAGCGTCACACCGGAGTGGATATTCCGAACGATTGCTGGTCCGTGGACAGTGTCGATGATTACTACCGCTTTAACGTGCAGGTGATTGACGATGGCGGCAAGGTGCTCGCCCAGGGGCGCGATCTAAAACTGTTGCGCGAGCGCTACAGAGATCAGATTCAAGATACTTTGCAGAGCGAAGACACCAGTTTTGAGCGCAACGGTATCGATCAATGGGATTTCAACGAGCTGCCTAAAACTGTCAAACTGGAACGCGCAGGTATGGCAATTACCGCTTATCCGGTGTTGACGGATGAGCGCGACAGCGTGGCGCTCAGCCTCAAGGACAACCCACTAGAGGCGCAGATCTTATCCCGGCAGGGCACAGTTCGCCTGGCGGTTTTGGCTCTGAAGCAGACCACCAAGTACTTGCGCAAAGAGTTAATGAAAGGCAAGGACTTGGGACTGACCGTGGTGTCGTTGGGCAAGCGTGATCAGGTGGTGGACGATCTGATTATGGCGGCGGTTGCGCAAGCCTGTTTTATGAAGAACGGCGAGTTTGTTTTACCGCGCACTCATACCGAATTCGAGCAGCTTCTGGAGCAGGGCAAGGAGCAGGTAGTTGCCGTTGCTCAACAGTTGGAAGCACTGCTGGCGGACTCGCTGGCCACCATTGTCGCTATAAAAAAATCCATCAAAACCAGTAAGAACGCCCTGGCCATCGCCACGGCTGCTGGGGATATTAACCAGCAGATCACCCGTCTGATGTACCCTGGCTTTATGTATCAGACGCCGATCTATTGGCTGCGTCAGTTCCCGCGTTATATGAAAGCTATCGAGCAGCGCCTGGAAAAAGCTCCACAACAGTTGCAGAAGGACAAACTTTGGACTCACGAGCTGGATGATTTGTGGCAACAGTGGCAAAACGCCATTGAGCGTGAGGGGCTGGAGCTGGTCATGAGCAATGCCAAAAGGGTCGAATATCGCTGGATGCTCGAAGAATATCGGGTCTCGATTTTTGCCCAGAATTTGAAAACCGTAAAACCGGTTTCAGAGAAACGTCTTAAAAAACTGTGGCAGGAGAGCGAGACCTAATGAACTCAATGGATTGGAGTGTTTGATGGGAACCTATAGTTGGCGTAACAGCCTGCTGAATTACGAGTGTCACAGTGTACACACTTCCTCGGGCAAGCTGGATCTGCACCGATTTTGCAGCAATGCCGAGGGCGTTCCCGTATTTATGGTGCACGGTACAGGCGGTGGCGCAGACAGTTTTATCCAGCGGGAGCAGCCCAACGCCGGTTTAGCGCCATTTCTCGCGAGTCATGGTTTCGACGTCTATGTGGCCGAACTGAGCTTTTCGTTGGCGGTTGAGTTCCGCTGTCAGGTGGGGCTTCATCAGCTGATACTCGAGGAGATTCCCGCGCACTTGGCAGCAGTGGCAAAACTGCGGCCATCCTGCCCGCAGTTTTGGTTGGGGCACGGTTTGGGTTCGGTGCTTCTGGCGAGTTGCTATGGGCGTTTGGATATTATGCCAGCGCCTGTGTTGGGTATGGTGCAGATTACTGCCGCGCGTCGTTGCGAGCTATCGTCTTTGCTAAAAAGCGTCAAAGCGATGTGGTGGCAGGGAATTACCTCCCTGGGTGGTCTGTTATCAAAAGAGCAGTCCTGGATGCCGGGCGCGGGCATTGATTCTCGATTGCGAAGGGAAGTCAGCCTGTGGCAGCAAGATGCAGAATGGAAGGATCCCGCTGATGGCTATAACTATCGCGCCGCACTGCAGCTTAAAGGGATGCCCCCGGCTCTGTATCTGGGTTGCCGGGGCGACTCGGTACGAGGAGGCATGGAAGATACCCGGCTATGGGTAGAGGAGCTCGGGCGTCACGATGTGAGAATCGTTCAGGTGGCGAAACCCTGTGGCAATCTGCGCAATTACAACTATAACTCTATATTGAGCAGGCCCGAGGCGTGTGAAGATCACTTTTTGCAAGTGCTGGTTTGGCTGGAAGAATTATCTGGTCAAAAAATAAGCGTTGAACGCAACACTGCCTGACTAAATTTGTTAGCGGCTATAACAGTATAAGAAAAGTTTTGTTCAAAAAAATCAAAAGTTGGGAAACTAATTTTTGCTCCTCAGGTCAGACTTAAGCGATGTGAATGCATTATCGTACTTACCTATGCAAGGTAGTGTTTGATTCAAATTATCTGTTGTTCAATAAAAAGGAGACAGTAATGTCTAAGACCAAAACAACTCCAATCGCCGCTGCTGTGGGCGCAGCTTTCGTAGCCTCTGTTGCTCTGGCTCCAATGGCTTCAGCCGCTGAAAATCCTTTCGCGGCGCAGCCTCTGGAATCCGGTTACAACCTGGCGGGCAATCACGCTGAGGGTAAGTGTGGCGAAGGCAAATGCGGCGGTTCCAAAGCCGATAAAGAAGGCAAGTGTGGCGAAGGTAAGTGCGGCGGCTCTAAAGCTGACAAAGAAGGCAAGTGCGGCGAAGGTAAGTGTGGTGGCTCTAAAGCCGACAAAGAAGGCAAGTGTGGCGAAGGTAAGTGTGGTGGAAGCAATGCCAGCGAAAAGGGGAAGGCCATGGGTAAAGGTAAGGGCCATGAAGGAAAATGCGGCGAAGGTAAGTGTGGCGGTTAATCGCATTTATCCAATCTGAATGTTGGGCTTCACTTGGTTCAATCCAAACTGTCATTGTTGCAGTTTGGGTTGAACAAAATGAAGCCTGACAGACGCCAATTTGTTACGTGTGCCTCCCATGAATCCTCTTTCTCTCGATACATTTTCTGCCGGTTTAGGTTTACGACGCTCTTTGCTGGATAATCTGACCGATTACAGTTCCGACGATATTCACTTTATGGAAGTAGCTCCAGAAAACTGGATCAATGTCGGTGGGCGTATGGGTAAAAGTTTCAGAGAGTATACAGAGCGATTTCCGTTTGTCTGTCACGGCTTGTCACTATCGATCGGTTCTACTGATCCGTTGGATAGAAATTTGCTGCGCGATATCAAAGCGTTTATGAAACAGCATGGTGTTATGCGCTATACCGAACACCTAAGCTATTGCAGTGATAGCGGTCATCTGTACGATTTGATGCCAATTCCTTTTACCGAGGAAGCGGTAAAGCATGTTAGTGGGCGCATAAAGCAAGTTCAGGACTTCTTGGGCGAGCGTATCGCAATGGAAAACGTGTCTTACTATTGCGCGCCGCAACAGGAAATGTCAGAGATCGATTTTATCAATGCCGTCATCAGTGAAGCGGATTGTGATTTGCTGTTGGACGTTAACAACATCTACGTTAACAGCATTAACCATCGCTACGACCCGGTGGATTACCTGAAGCAATTACCAGGTGAGCGCACAGTGTATATCCATGTTGCAGGGCACTTCGACGAAGCCGAAGATCTACGTGTCGATACTCACGGCGCCGATGTGATCGATCCCGTTTGGGAGTTACTCGATCAAGCCTATGCTCAGTTTGGAGTGAAACCTACTCTGTTGGAGCGGGACTTCAATATTCCTTCTGCAGAACATCTAATGTCCGAACTTGCCATTATCAAACGTCTGCAAAATAAATATGCCAAAACTGAGACATTACCGTTGGATCAGTCTGTAGCAGTTCGAAGTTAAGGTGTGTTCAATGAGTTTTATTGAAACCCAAAAACAATTGGCTGATCATTTGCGCGATCCTGAAGTTAATTCTGCCCCGGACAATGTCGAAGAGCGTCGCCTCAAAATTTATCGCGATCTGATCTATAAAAACATCGAAGGTTTTATTTCCGGTGGCTTTCCCATTTTGCGCACACTCTATAGTGAGGCCGATTGGCAAGAATTGGTACGCGGCTTTATTCGTGCTCATCAGTCCGAGAGCCCTTACTTTCTAGAGGTGAGTCAGGAGTTTCTGCGATATTTGCAAGAAGAGCACGACCTCAGAGATTGTGATCCAAAGTTCATGCTAGAACTGGCTCACTATGAATGGGTTGAACTGGCGCTGGATGTGTCTCAGGAATCTATCCCCGGCGAGAGACCTCAACTGGCCGAAGGGGAATTATTGCATCGACTACCCACTGTATCGCCATTGGCCTGGTGTTTGTCCTATCAGTATCCGGTTCATCAAATTGGCGAGGCCTACCAGCCTGAACACCCCCCTGGGCAACCGACCTTTCTGATTGTCTATCGCAATCGGGCCGACGAAGTGGGATTTATGGCCAGCAATGCCATGACGGTGCGCCTGTTAAATCTCTTGGCTGCCGCAGAAAAGGGCACCTCTGGAGAGCAGATTTTGTTGCAATTGGCGGTGGAAATGAGCCACCCGGATCCCGAAAAATTGGTCGAAATGGGCCATCAATTGTTACAGCAGCTCTATTACAGTGACATTCTGATCTAGCCTTTTAGGGCTAGCCTTATCCAATTATTGCCCTATATATGGGCAATATTTCTTGCCATTTCTCCATTTTTTGTACAAAAAACAACAGGTTGAGCGGTTTTTTGTGCGAAATACCCCCGAAATTTAAAAAAGTTCCATTTTTTTCCCTTCGGTCATATTTCTGAAATATAAATTCAAGAGAATACTCCCCGCAAACGCAATCAGACACCTTGGTCGCGTTAGAAAGTTTTGAAGTCTACTAACAAGATTATTTAGATGTCCTTAAGAGGGGATAATACCATGTTGAAAAAAGCACTTTTGCCTGTTGCTATTGCCGCTTTAACTGCACAAGCTCACGCTGGCACTGTAACCACCGATGGCGCAGATATCGTCATCAAAACCAAAGGTGGTTTTTCTGCTAAAACTACCGATGGCCAGTACAGCTTCAAAATTGGCGGTCGCGTTCAGTTGGATTACAACGACTACGACGACGTTATTTCTCAGGACGATAACGGTGACAGTGACATTTTCTTCCGTCGTGCTCGCCTGGCAGTAAAAGGCCACGCTGGTGATTGGAAATACGGCTTGTCTTACAACCTGGGTGCTGGCGATGACATCGACGCTGGTGTTGACCAACTGCACGTAACCTACACCGGTTTCGGTAAACTGTTCAACATTACTGCTGGTCAGCAAAAAGAAAACTTTGGTTTGGAAGACACTGGCAGCTCCAAGTGGATCACTGCCATGGAGCGCTCACTGGTGGCTAATGCTTTTGATACCGGCAACAACATCGGTTTGAAAGTTCACGGGGCTAACGATCTCCTGAGCTACAGCCTGGGTGTTTTCACAGAAGGTGTTGACACTGACAACGAGCTGGACACTTCTGTTACCGGTCGTTTGGTGGTTCGTCCTATCTACAGTGGCGATACCGTTCTGCACTTGGGTGCCGGTTTTACTCAGCGTGATTCCGATGCCGATGTCATTCGTGATGACTTTGATGATTTTGGTACCCGCTTGGGTATTCGCGGCGCGAACAATGGCGATGCGACCCGTTTTAATCCAAGTTTTACTTCTGGTGACGGCGATGAGATGAGTGTATACAACTTGGAAGCCGCTTATGCTTCTGGTCCTTTGCACATCATGGCTGAGTACTACGACGGTGAAATTGACGCCCCAGAAGGTGTTGTTTCCGACGACCTGGAAGCTGACGGTTATTACGTTCAGGTTGGCTACGTCCTGACTGGTGAGTCTCGCAAGTACAAGAAATCTTCCGCCAGCTTCGGCAAGATCAAGCCTAAGTCTGAAAGTGGCGCTTGGGAAGTCTTTGCTCGTATCGACCACATCAGCGCTGATGACGGCACTAACATCAATTTGGTAGGTGGTGACGATGCTGACGCTCTGACTTTGGGTGTTAACTGGTACGCTAACTCCAATGTGAAACTGTCTCTGAACTACGTTAGTGTTGAAACCGATGAAGACATCAACGGTGACGACGACGGCGACGCCATTACTGCACGTCTGCAATACGCTTTCTAAGATCCGATCTTAGTCAGTTAGCAGATAATGCAAAAAGCCCCCGCGCTCAGGCACGGGGGCTTTTGCGTTTATATGCCCCTAAGAAGAGTGTCGTAGGTCGGCTAGAGCGCAGCGATAGCCGAAAAGCCCTATTTCCCTTGCAGTGCGTTTAGCGTAGAGAGGTTACTGGCTGTTAAGCTCTCTAACTGTCTTTGTTCTTGTTCAGGCTCTTCAGCAACCGCTTACGAATCTCTTCTTCGATCACAGGCATTTGTTCCCGCAACACATCACTGATGATGTTGCTCAACTGTCGTTGATCAATATCATTGGCGAGAAGTTTCTCAGTGGTTTCGACATTTACCTGATTCAGTACTGGTTCCAGTATCTTCTTCGCTGCGGCGTTTGATGTGTTGGCAGGGTCACTTTTGATTTCATCAATCAGACTGCGATCGGTATGCAATCGGTCGCGAATGTGTTTGGGTAGAAACGGGTTTTCGCCTTTTGTACTTTTGGGCGTACTTTTTGGCATACTGCTGGGAAATGTGGCTTCGGATGTTTCCGGCGCCGCAGCGTTGTGATCCTGGGTAATTTCCGCGAGTGATTGTTCGAGGTGATCGAGCTCGCTGGCGAGTGGATCATTGTCGACTAGATCATTGTCGCTTGGAGCAGTGTCGGACAATTCGACATCCTGCTCCTCAGAAACGGGTTCATCCGACAGTGCTGATTGGGTGGCTGTGTTCTCAATCTTTTGTCGGCTTTCTTCAACACTCTCGACAATTTTTGGGACATCAGCTTCTGTTGCTTCCGCCTCTGTTGTTTCCGTATCGGTGTTACTGTCAGCCGTTGGCAAAAGTGTGTCTTGATTGTTTTTCGATTCGACATCAAAAAGACTTTGCTGACCGGGTAGGGCATTGGGCGCCAACAATGGTGCTGGAAGACCTCCATGCTCTTTCGGAGAGAGGTCCTCGAGAGCTGCCTCTGAAAGGTTATCTGGCTCGACCTCGTGCAATACCTGTTCTATTTTCTGATCGAGCTGTTCTGCATCAATGTCTTCCAATCCAGTAAAAGGCGTCAACTGGGGTGTTGGCCAAGTGTCTGAAGTGCTGTCGTCGTCAGATGCCTCATCAGTTACGTCGAGAGCATCTTCGTCCTCCGCTAATACCTGCTCGTTCTGGCTAACGCTTGTATTGTCGTCGCTGATGGTTCTTTCTTCATCGCTGATGGCTCTATCTTCATCGCTAACGGCTCTTTCGTAATCGCTAACGTCGTCAATGGATTTATCTTTTTCGTCCGTAGCATTGAATTGGCTGTCGACGTTGATGGTGTCTGAAATTTCCAGGAATGTTTCGAAGTTGTCCAGCGCTGAGGTGTCGAGTCCCTGTTCTTTAGCGTCTTGTAGGATATCTTCGAACATTGCAGCGGCTTGATCGTTGGTGCTTGCGGTGGTGTCGCTGTCAAAATCCGGCGTTGTGTATTGCTCAGCGGTAGACGGGAGAGCGTCGATGTCAGATAGGGTTTTGCTGATTTCGTTTTCCAATTCGGAAAGATCCATCGCAGTTTCGATCTCGGAATCGAGCGTTTCCGCTTCCTGAGTATCGGCATTAAACGCTTCAATTTGAGGCGACTCGGGAATATCGTCCAGCAGTGGCAAATCCTCGAATTCCGGCGTGTCGATTGCGCCGGGCGTTGCATCCTTTTCTGGCAGTTCCAGTGTATCGTTCAAGGTGGGTATGTTGTCAGTCGTAGCCGTCAACAGCGGAAATTCCAGCTCGTCGGAGGCGTTATCCGCTTCACTGTCTTGCGTGTCAGAAACTGACTCTGAGGCGCTAAAAACGGTATCTTCCAGTACTGGGATATCGGCCAGTTCTTCTTCACTGAGTAAATCCTTGATGGATTCCAGTTCCCCCAGTATGGCGTTCTTTGATTCTTTGCGATCGGTCATGGCAGAGTGGTTATTCAGTATTTGGCAAAACGAGTATAGAAGAGCACGCGGTGCTTGGGCAGTAACCAAGGCGTATATGCGGGCGTATTCTTAAATTATTGTCCGATATTATGGGTTTCCACCGGATAACCTCGCTGCCGATAAAAGGCGAAGTGCTCGCGGGTTTCGCTCAGCACATCAGCTTCCTGGCTCACAATCTCAACCAGCCGTTCAAAGCGGCTGAAGTGGGAGGGAATGTGTGTACGCAGGTTGATCAACAGATCATGGTGATCGCCACAATCTTCACCGCAGCCGATCACCACGTCTGTCGTGGGACTATCGCCATTTTCACAATTGTGCGGCACGAAACTCTCCGGGCGGAATTCCCACAACAGGGTATCCAGAGCTTCGGCTTCGGCAGGGGAATTGACGGCAATGAAAATGCGGTTGCCCGCGCGCCAGGCTTTCTCCGCCAGACGGCAGGCAAATTCGAATCGCTGATGTTCCACAGCGTCGGCGCCGAGCACATAGAAACTGACCCTGGTCATCGTCCAAAACCTCTATTCTGTCTCACACTGTCGTCTTCGACATAACATCCAATAGGGGGCGTTTAGACTTGCGTCAACAGGTATTCAGTGAGCAGTCCTACCGGGCGGCCTGTGGCGCCTTTCGCAGCACCGGAAAGCCAGGCGGTGCCAGCAATATCCAAATGTGCCCAGGGGTAACTTTCGGTAAAACGGGACAGAAAACAGGCGGCGGTCACACTGCCTGCTTTGGGCCCGCCGATGTTGGCCATGTCCGCAAAATTACTGTCGAGCTGCGACTGGTATTCATCCCACAAAGGCATGTGCCAGGCTTTGTCTTCGGCCTGAATACCGGCGTTGAGCAGGCTTTGCGCCAGCTGGTCGTCATTGCTGTACAAGCCGGTGGCGTGGGCGCCAAGTGCGACCACGCAAGCGCCGGTGAGCGTGGCGACGTCGACGACGGCTTTGGGCTTGAAACGCTCGGCGTAGGTGAGGGCATCACAGAGCACCAGGCGGCCTTCGGCATCGGTGTTAAGAATTTCGATGGTTTTGCCCGACATTGACGTGACAATATCGCCGGGCTTCGAAGCTCTGCCACTGGGCATGTTTTCGGCGGCGGCAACCACGACAACGAGATTGATCGGCAATTGCATGTCGACAACGGCTCGCAGTGTTCCCAGAACACTGGCTGCACCACACATGTCGTACTTCATTTCATCCATAGCGGCGCCGGGCTTAAGACTGATGCCGCCCGTGTCAAAGGTGATGCCTTTGCCTACCAGTACCACAGGCTGATCGGCCTTTTTGGCCCCTTTGTATTCCAGAACAATCAGCTTGCCCTCGAGATCGCTGCCTTTGGCGACAGACAGGAACGAGCCCATGCCCAGATCCTGCATTTGTTTTTCACCCAATATTTTCGCGGTCAGCTTGGTTTCTGTGCGCGCCATTTTTTTTGCGAGATTAGCGAGATAGGCAGGGGTGCAGACGTTGCCTGGGGCGTTACCCAGATCGCGTGTGAGCGACATGCCGTTGGCAATTGCCAGGCCTTGCTTCAGTGCTTTGTTGGTGGCGGTGACGGATTTCTGATCTTTTACCAGAAATACACCGGTTTTCAGTGCTGTTGCACCGGCCGGGTTGCTCTTGTAGTCGGTCAGGCTATATAGACCATCGGCAAAGATTTTGGCGGCTTGCTGAGCTTTCCAGTACTCATCTCGAGCGGCTACGCGAATGTTCTCGAGGCTCAATGCTACGGATTTGGCTGGGGTTTTCTTAATGGCCGCGACGGCATTGCGCAGTGCTTTCGAATAGCTGTCCGCGTCGATGGCTTTGTCCACCTTGCCCAACCCCAAAAGCAGAATGCGATCGGAACCGCAGCCGCTTTGGCGAGTCAACAGAAAGGTGCTGCCGCAGGAGGTTTTGGCATCGCCGGCTTTCAGCAGGTCGCTGACGATGTTGCCGCAGGCTTTGTCAAAAGCCTGAGTGACAGCAGGTTGTTTGGAACCTTCAATGAGAGGTAAAACCAGACACTGGGATTTTAGGGATAACGGGCTCGTATGTTTGGCCTGAAATTTCATTGAGACTCCTCAAGACAACAAGGTCAATTTTCTGGATAATGCCCGCATTGTATTGGGCTATTTTTCTATATTAATTGAATAGTGTACGCCAAGCGCGCTACGGAAAAAAACAGTTAATTTTTTATGATTATATTTCGCTATCTCGCTCGTGAAGTGCTCGTCAGCATGATTGCCGTCAGCGGGGTGTTGTTGCTGATTATTATGAGTGGCCGCTTTGTTAAATATCTGGCTGATGCGGCGGCGGGCAAGCTGGCGCCAGATGTACTGTTGGCCATTATGGGCTACCGTTTGCCGGGGTTTCTGGAATTGGTGCTGCCACTGGGACTGTTTATCGCTATCTTGATGGCCTACGGTCGTTTGTATATGGATAGCGAAATGACCGTGCTATCGGCGTGTGGAATGAGCCAGCGCAAGTTGTTGGCCTATACCATGTTCCCTGCGTTATGTGTCTCCATCATTGTCGGTACTCTAAGCTTGGTGATTAGCCCTGTTGGAATTCAAAGGGCGGAAACCATACTTGATGAGCAAAAAATGCGCAGTGAGTTTGATCACCTTAAGCCCACGCGGTTTATGCCTACCCAGGGTGGTAACGGCGTTACCTACGCCGAGACTTTGAGTCGAGACCGCAAGCAAATGCAAAAAGTGTTTATGGCTGAAATGGGGAACTCCAAGGGCAGCAGTGATGGTGACCTGGCCATTATGCTGGCTGAGCGGGGCGAGCAGGTTGTAGATGATACCTCGGGCCAGCGCTACCTGAAGCTGTACGACGGCTATCGCTATAGCGGACGGCCCGGTGATGCGGACTATCAGGTTGTGAAGTTCGACACCTATATGCAGTTGTTGGCGCAGCCACAAGCTGCGCGCAAGCGCAGTGCGAAAGCCGATTCCATTCCTACCTCGGAACTGTGGCAGTCAAAAAGTCTGGAAGATAAAGCGGCGTTGCAATGGCGATTTTCGCTGCCGCTGCTGGTTTTGGTTGTGACTCTGCTGGCGGTTCCACTGAGCAAGACCAATCCTCGACAGGGACGTTATGTACAGATGATACCGGCTATTCTCCTGTACATTATCTATCTGGTCTCTCTCAATGCGGCGCGAGGAGCATTGGAAGAAGGGCGACTGCCGACCACCCCCGGTATTTGGCCTGTGCACTTTATTTTTATTGTTATCGCTTTGGCGTTGTTGTTTGCACCTTCCATCAAGTTGCACTTTTCAGGCAACAAGAAAGCGGTAGTCGGAGGTGCGAGCTAGTATGCGCAAGCTCAATCGATACATTGCACGCACGGTTACCGCTGCGATTTTAATGGTGCTCCTGGTTATTGTCGGGTTGGATTCCATTGCAGCCTTGGTGGATGAGTTGTCGCAACTCGATGGTGATTACGACTTTGTCGAGGCGCTGCGCTATGTCGCCACCACCATGCCCAGCAGTATCTACGAACAATTACCGTTTTCCGCTCTGGTGGGCT
>JALUYN010000328.1 GCA_027012915.1 Cellvibrionaceae bacterium | reverse complement strand
GGAAAGTACTTATAAAGTGCAAAAGCGAGTTTCACGGGGGCTCCGATATTGCTGTTCAGCGGCAGGGGGTTGATGAGTCGAGCAGTGGCGTCAGACGCTGTTGTACCTCACTTGGGGTCAGCGGGGCAAATACGCGGGGGTCGGTTTCCACCTGGCACTCGGGCATGTCTTTGGCGCACAGGTGAATCTGGTTTTCACCGTAGGCACCGATCAGACCTGGGTCCGTGGGGCCATACAGGGAAATGGTGGGAATGTTCAACGCAGCACTCAGATGGCCAAGGCCTGTATCAACAGCAACCACTGCATTGGTCTGTGCCAACACACCGGCTACGCCAAACAGATTGAGGCGCGGTAGAACTTCGACGTTATCCAGGCCCTTGGCGATATTCCTGGCGCGCTGTCTCTCTGCGTCATTGCCCCAGGGCAGTCGCACACGATAGCCCTGATCTCGCAGCTGTTCGGCCAGCTGTTTCCAGTAGATATCCGGGTAGTGCTTGTCGGCACGGGTAGTGCCGTGCAGAAACACCACGTTATCGGATTCCGGGGTGGCACTGCAAAAACGCTCGCGATAGAGACCGTATTGCCCTTTGTTGTCCGGCTTTTTGTAGGAGAGAGCCTGGGCGAACAACTCGCGAATGCGCTCTACGGCGTGCAACTCTTTGGAGACCGGATAGGTGTGACGATAGGCCAGGCTGGCCAGGCGCTCGCGCACGGAGTGTTTGTCGTAGCCGGCGCTGGGTGCCTTGATCATACGGCATAGCCAGGCGCTCTTTAGCAGGCCTTGGGCGTCGATGACGAGGTCGTAGTGGTGGCGCTTGATGGTGTTGCGAAATTGCCGCCACTCGTTGGAGCCCAGTGTTTGAAACAGGTTCTTGCGCCAGCGGCGGATCGCTACGGGAATGACTTCAGATACAGCGGGATGCCAGGCGGGAATCTCGGCAAAGGATTCCTCTACGGCCCAGTCGAATTCGATATCCGGACAGGCGGCCTTGGCATCGGTGAGTGCCGGCAGGGTGTGAATAACATCCCCCATGGACGACGTCTTAACAATCAATACACGACGCATCAGCGGACTCCTTCGTCTTGTTCCACTACAGCAGGTTGGGTCATGTCCAGAACCTGCTCCAGTGCGTCAAGCACTTGGGTGGGCAACAAAAATTTCAGGCACTTCAAGTGGCCCTCTGGACACTCGCGCTGAAAACAGGGGCCGCAGTCCACTTCCAGCTGCACAATAGCCACTTGCTCTGACAGCGGGGGCGTAAACTTCGGTGACGTGGAGCCGTACACCACAACCAGCGGCTTTTGCAGTGCAGCGGCTATGTGCATCAAGCCGGAGTCATTGCTGATGACGGCATCTGCCAGAGATAGTAAATCTATGGCCTCTGCCAATTCAGTGGCACCGGCGAGGATGTGGCAGTGCTCCTGTTCGCCGGGTTGCATATGTTCCTTGATGGCTTCGGCCACGGCTTGATCCTTCGCGGAGCCGAGCAACCAGACCTGCCAGCCCTGGTCGATTTTTTCGCGGGCCACGGCGGCGTAGTGTTCCTCGGGCCAGCGCTTGGCGGGACCAAACTCGGCACCCGGGCACAGTGCCAGCACCGGACGCTCGGAGCTCAGTTCGAAGCGTTGGCGCAGCTGTTGCGCCTGCTCCAGATCGACTTTTAGTGCAGGGTTCGGCAGCGGGCGTTCCAGAATACTGCCCTTGGGGTGAGCAAGGGCAACAAAACGCTCCACCATCAAGGGGTAGTAGTCTTTGTCCAGCTTGCGGATATCGTTCAGCAGCAGATAGCGCATTTCGCCGCGCCAGCCGGTGCGTACTGGAATGTCGGCAAAATAGGGAATCAGAGCGGATTTCAATGAGTTGGGAAGAACGATCGCCTGGTCGTACTGGCCTTTGAGGCTTTGGCCCAGCTCTCGTCGTTCCTGAAGCAATAGCTGGCCGTGGCCGATGGGCATATCGATGCTCGAGCGAACCTCAGGCATGCGCTCAAGGATGGGGCGGCTCCAGGCGGGAGCGAGTACATCAATGTCGGCATCGGGGTGGTTGTTTTTCAGCGCAATAAACAGCGATTGCGCCATGACCATATCACCGACCCAGGACGGGCCAATAATTAAGATTCTGTGGTTCCCCATTAATGCCTGCGCCCTACAACGATCAAGGATTCTCTAAAACGGCGCATGATACCTTATGCCGACTGTTTACACTAATTTTACTGTGGATATTACAGCTGTTAACAGCAGCTTTCCGCGTGACTC
>JALUYN010000327.1 GCA_027012915.1 Cellvibrionaceae bacterium | reverse complement strand
GAAACCTTCATTTGTTATGTGATGTTGCATCGGATTGCTTTGAAGCGCGCAAAGCCCAATTGAAAGGTGATGGTCGTGCTGGGCGGTGGCTTTCGCCACTCGAAATTCATGTACTGCCAAGACTGGGTAAAGTGCCTCTAGTAGAAATCGACCAAATTGATATTCGCAACACCCTTGCCCCAATTTGGCACTCAAAATCTGCAACGGCCAAAAAAGCGCTCACGCGGCTATCGATTTGCTTTCGCCATGGCGCAGCGCTTGGCCTCGACGTTGATTTACAGGTTGTAGATAAAGCTCGAGAGTTGTTGGGCGCTCAACGCCATGTAACTAAACATACTCCTTTTATGCCGTGGCAGGATGTGCCTAGGTTTTACGCGTCGCTCAACGAAAACACTGTGACACATCTAGCGCTGAAACTCTTGATCCTCACGATTGGTCCACGAACCAAACCCGTTAGATTTATTCGCGAAGAACAAATCCATGGCGACGTGTGGGTAGTCCCTGCCGAAAACATGAAGGGAATTAGGGGCAAAACCTTGGATTATCGGGTTCCACTTTCCAAAGAAGCACTGGCTGTATTAGAGCGAGCCAGATTATATTCTCGTAATGGGTTCCTTTTTCCAAATGTGCGAAAAGGAGTGATATCAGATGCGACGATGTCTCGTTTGATGGCCCGTCGCGGAATTGATGCGAGACCACACGGCTTCCGCTCAAGCTTTAGAGTGTGGTGCGCCGAGAAAGCTAATGCTCCGTGGGAAGTTGCGGAAGCCTGTTTGGCTCATTCGACGGGATCAAAAATCGAAAGATCATACAAACGGACTGACTATCTCGAGCAGCGACGTGATTTAATGGAGTGCTGGGCGAACCATGTCTGTGGATCCTAATCAATACGTTGCTCGTAGAAAACATGCGAAAAGAGCACCTGCAACGGGGTCATACGTTCAAAGCTCTCTCAGAAGAGATTTTGATTGGAGCCGTTGGGAGGTACTTGCCCGTACAGAAGCAGATCAAATTGAATCAGTCGCCGGGCGGCGGATTTTCGATGATGAAGCGCGAATGCGGATTTTCGAAGCTTTCGATCTCGTGGAACGGTTCAAGCACGCGGAAAGTGACGATGCGAATACGAAGGCAGAAGACATCAAGAGACGAATTAGAGATGCCAAGGCGAAAGCCAAAATGGATCAACCGATCGAAGATGACCTAGTGTTCGATTTTGTCCAAAAACATACGTTGAGTTCTGAGATTGCTGATAAATCGTTCATTGATAAAGCCACCTTTGTCCTGAGAGAAATTAAACGAAGCCCGAACGACTTTTTTATGGATTTCCCCCACCCAGATGCGATGGCGATTTGGGAGATTAAGATAGTATTTGACCAGCTAGGTCTCCCGACAACGATCTGGCATAACCGCCCAACAAATATTGAGCCAGGCGACGAGCCACTGAGCGTCTTCGAGCAGTTTGTATTCTCCACGATCCTTATGGAGCACATGGCTGACGCCAGCGGGAGAATGAGATTGCGACGAAGGATCATGGAAGCACAACGCGCTGTGGAACGCAGCGAGTTATAAGCTTGAAAATTGTCCGTACGGGCCAAGGCGATATAGGATGAAGTAATATGGCGTCTCTCAAATAAGGAGAATACGTCATGTTAAAATACTACACATTTAGAAATCTAGAAGACCGATATCAGGTTGGTCGTTCAACCATTTATCGGTGGATGAACTGTCCAAAGATTCAATTTCCAAAGCCAGTAAAAATCGGAAACCGTTGCCTTTGGAGACAAACAGACTTGGTCGAGTTCGATCACCAAATCGACGTAGGTGGACACAACGATGTTTGAAATCTTACGTAGTAAATTCGTTCCTCTAAAACGAACTCAATATTCTGCCCCAACCGCGAGTGCCTCCAACTATTTGGAGGTGTCCAATGGCTATACCGAATGACCTTCCGGCGCAGTTCATCAATTGGCTAGTTGTGGATAGGAATGGCAAAAAGACCAAGGTTCCTTGCGATGTGAATGGGCACTTTATCGATGCGCATGATCAGAAAAACTGGCTAGATTTTGATAGTGCAAATGCATCAGCTTACAGCGTTGGATTTGTGATTTCAGATGACGATTCATTTTTCTTTCTAGACTTAGATAAGTGTGATGTGCCCCTAAGAATGTAGACGCCCTGCGGCTTCATTGTGCTGTCATTTCGTACTCGGCGGGTGACAGCATCCCGTTCTTAGCATGCCTGCGCTTCGGATTGTAG